>NZ_JAAHHU010000106.1:0-21957 GCF_010672095.1 Moorena sp. SIO3I6
ACCGGAGTGATCCCGACAATATTATCATCACTCACTGAGTTATTCTCGATCATCCAGATGCCATTGTCTCCAGTCATGGAATTACGGAAGAAGAAATCATCAATACCATCGTTGTTAGCGTCATAGGCACCACGGAATTCCCAATCACCGTCTGCTGGTCGGGAATTGATCAGCACTGACTCCTGGTAAACAGTACCATCAAGACCATCAAGCTCCCAGTAGGCAAACTGTTTGGTAGTCATATTTTGCCAGATAGCATCTGCGTCACCATCGCCATCCATGTCTCCAGCCGCAACTAACTGCCAGGGATCATTAGGTGATATGGTCATATGCTGATTATTGCTATCCGTAATAAACCTAGCATTCTGAAACCCGGTTTCATCTATCTCCGAAACAGCAATTTCTCCAGTAGATGTGTTGTACCAGAAGATTTCTTCTCCACCACCACCGTTAACATCTCCCGTGCCACGGATTTCCCACTCAAGGTTTGATCCTGGGCCATCTGCTGGTGGGTCAATAGTTATTGCCTCCTGCAACTCGGAGCCTTCCATCTTCCAAATAGCAAAACCGCCGCTCACCGTATCACGCCACAGAGGACTCCTGTTACCATCGCCTAAATCCACAACACCACGGGCTTCAAATCCAGTGTTCTCTGGTACCAACAACTCTTGACCACTTTGATCGGTAATGAACGCTGCGGTCTCGACGCTAGTGCCCTGTTGATTTAGAGTCCACACACCAACTTGTCCACTGACAGGATTATGCCAGAACAGATCCAAACTGGGGATAATCTCTTCAGCTGGGGTAATTTCAGCTGGGGTAATTTCAGCTGGGGTAATTTCAATGGCATCAAGTCGCCCTAGCTCGAAATTCATTTCAGGATTATTGCTATCTGCCAGTACCGAGATTTCTATTTCATCCCCTGGAACAAGGTCTACGCCCTTAAAAATGGCATTTGGATTAGCCTGAGCAGTTAGTGTGCCACTGGAATTGGCACCGCTTAAAGGGACATAATTCCTTGGCTCAGCTGTAATCCCAGGTAAGTTTAGATTATAAACATAGGTACCAACTTCCTGTCCGTTGACGCTAAATGTTAGTGGAGAGTTACCATCCACTTCGTCAAAGTAGGCAATACTAATATCGTACTTACCAGCCGGTCCATCCTGTGCTGTCCATTCAAATCTAAGTATACCGGGTTCTCCAACCGGGTCATTAAAGTTTGATATCTGGACAGCTTGACCGCCTGAAGCAACGTTCTTAATAATTGTCTGGTAGTTTATTAGCGTTACGCGATCGCTTTCAGCTTCAATCAGAACCATAAGATAGTTTTCTCCCAAAAGTTATCTGTGTTTACAGTGGTTGGCTTTTATTTTCCGTCGTAATGCACCAAAAAATTTTTAATTATTCCATCCCAACTTAGTAAGTCACGGGATGTGTAACTAAACTGGCATTACTCAATGTCCCTAGGATGAGATGAGATAAGAGTCTGTGCACTTTATCTGTGAACTTTTGGGGCAAATTTAATCATGCTTATCGATGTATCTAGACTACAGTACCTTTCTAGATACATGTTTCTAGATATATGGATAAGGGGAAAACACCCCCTTTAATAGTTCAAAGATGCCCTGCTCAAATTTATCCAGTTCCAGTGGATAAATTTTTTGAAGCCTTTTCTAGAGTTTGACTGGCTAACCATTCCCTGATCAAATCTCATCCCTAAAAGATGACCTAGTCAAAAAAGTAGTTTGGTTCTAGGCTTCAGATTTTTTTTTGCGTTTTGACTTAAAAAAAATCCTACCATTAGTATAAATGGCATAAAAATCCGTAAATGTCACTATCAAAATAGGGATTTTCATGGAAATTTCATAAAAATTTATAAAATTTTTACTTACTTGGTACTGATCAAAAACTAATTATTATATAACATCAATCAGCTAATAATTATGAATGAGGAATTTTACCGTGCCTCAGAGCAGTTAGTGGGTAAGCTATCAGCTATCAGCTAATGGGCTACCTCCCAGCGTCGAAGCCTGTGCCACGCACGCTACTTGAGGTGTTTTTGAATAAAAGAGGTAAGCATTCGAATAATGCTGAGTTACGGAAAGCTGAAAAGGTTAACATAAGGGTATTTAATATCAGTTTAAAAATTCACTAATGTACAATAAATAATGTTCAAAAGTAAATCTCAAAACCTAGCCAGCTAGGTCTTTATTGGACGAAATCTCCAAAAACCATCTGTGGAAATGAGCTAAATGAAACAATGATGAAAATTTTTATAGGAATAAAAATCTGTTGCTCTTGAAATCTAGGCTATCCACTATTACCGAGACAGTTACTCATTGGTAACGGCTAATGGGTAATAGGTAACTGGTCGGGGTTTGACCTATTACCTATTACCTATTACCTATTACCTATTACCTATTACCTATTACCTATTACCTTACCTATTACCCGTGTTCCTTTCTTTACCTCAGGTAATTACAGTGGGAACCTCCCGTTCTGTAAACTTCCGAATCTGGGCAATCTCATGAGCAAGGGAAATCAGTGGTTCCAATGCTTGTTGAGTATCCACGTCATGCTTAGTGGAATCTGGCTCATAGCTCTCTAAATAGAGCCGTAGGGTTGCCCCTTTTGTGCCAGTGCCAGATAGGCGGAATACAATCCGAGAGCCATCAGTAAAGCCAATCCGAATCCCCTGCTTTTGGCTGACACTCCCATCTACTGGGTCTGTGTAACTAAAGTCATCACCATACTCTACCTGGTAAGAACCAAATTGCTGTCCTTTCAGGTCTGGGACACTTGAACGCAGACGCTCCATCAGTTCCTGAGCTCGTGCCCCATCTACCTCTTCATAGTCATGGCGGGAATAGAAATTACGACCATAGGTTTGCCAGTGGCTACGGACAATCTGCTCCACTGATTCACCCCGCACTGCCAGGATATTGAGCCAGAATAGCACTGCCCACAGCCCATCTTTTTCCCGTACATGGTTAGAACCAGTGCCAAAACTTTCTTCACCGCACAAAGTGGCTTTACCTGCATCCAATAAATTGCCAAAAAACTTCCAACCTGTTGGGGTTTCATAGCAATCAATACCCAACTGAGCCGCCACTCGGTCTACAGCAGCACTGGTGGGCATGGAACGGGCTACCCCTGCTAAACCTTGACTATAACCAGGTACGAGATGGGCATTGGCGGTTAACACGGCTATGCTATCACTGGGGGTAACGAAGAACGAGCTTCCTAGGATCATATTGCGATCGCCATCCCCATCGGAAGCAGCCCCAAAGTCCGGGGCATTATCACCATAGAGAATATCCACCAAGTCCTTAGCATAGACTAAATTAGGGTCAGGATGACCACCGCCAAAATCTTCTAACGGTATACCATTAAGTACTGTACCTTCTGGTGCCCCTAGGCGTTGTTCAAAAATAGCATGGGCATAGGGACCAGTTACCGCATGTAATGAATCCATACACATCCGGAATTTCCCAGAGGTTAGTAGCTGGTGAATGCGGTCAAAGTCAAATAGGGACTCCATCAATTGAGTATAAGGCTCAACTGGGTCAATCACTTCAACGCTCAAGGTTCCCAGAGTAAATGCACCTGGTCGGTCTAGATTGACATCCGCAGCGTCCAGGATTTTGTAACTATCGATGACTTTACTCCGAGCATAGATAGCTTCCGTCACCTTTTCCGGTGCTGGTCCACCATTATTGGTGTTATATTTGACACCGAAGTCACCCTTTGGACCCCCAGGATTGTGGCTGGCCGAGAGGATAATGCCACCTAATGCCTTATGCTTGCGAATAACACAAGATGCTGCTGGGGTAGACAGAATACCACCACAACCGACTAACAACCGACCTAACCCATTGGCGGCTGCCATTTTGAGAATGGTCTGAATTGCTTGCCGATTGTAGTAGCGACCATCACCCCCTACAACTAGGGTTTGACCTTCACAGCCTTCTAGGGAGTCAAAGATAGACTGGATAAAGTTTTCTAGGTAATGGGGCTCCTGAAAAACGGTGACCGACTTACGAAGTCCGGAAGTACCGGGTTTTTGGTCTGTAAAGGGCTTAGTAGAGACAGTGCGTATGTTCATTACAAGCTAGCTACAGGTTTTACTGCTAATTCTTTATTGTTAACTGTTACCTGTTCATTGTTAATGAAAAATTCAAAAGTCTTTGATAAATGACTCGTGAATTTAGTGATCCCTGGTCTAGCAAAGCACGAACGCACTATCAATCCTTACCTACGCACATTTTTGTTTATTTGTCAATGCTTTACTTTAATCTATCTAACCTACAAGCGATTAGCTTTGCACAAGGTTAGCTAATCGCTGATTAAGAACTAAATTTTCATCTGACCGCTAAACTTATAATCCAACAGCAAGTCACTAGGTTATAGCTAATGAGCCTTGGGCTGAATCCTGACACTAAATTTCTCGGTCGAAGCCATATTTTTCGCGGATATGGGTATTAAAATACTGACCGATAGAAGGATTATCTTTCAAACCATTGTAGATCTCCTCTGGTACATCTCGATACTTGTAGATACTACCATTATTAAATTCAAGCCGAAGAATTTTTTTGTCTACATCGTAGTCGAAGGATTTAATCACAGCACTGGTACTTTTCAGCAATGGGAAAGCAATCACATCCCGAATACTCGGTGAATTAGTCAGTAGCATCACTAAACGGTCAATACCAATACCTAAACCACCAGTGGGAGGCATACCATACTCCAGGGCAGCCAGAAAGTCTTCATCAACATCTTGAGCTTCCAAATCTCCTGCTGCTTTCTTGGCTGCTTGTGCTTCTAGTCGTTGCCGTTGATCTATAGGATCAGTTAACTCAGAATAACTGTTTGCTGTTTCTCTTCCCACTATAAACAATTCAAACCGTTCCACTAAACCTGATTTTGAGCGATGGGGTTTAGTGAGGGGAGAGATTTCCACAGGATAATCCAGAACAAAAGTCGGTTGGATTAACGTTTCTTCTACCTTTTGCTCAAAGGCTTCATTGAGCAATTTGCCAATAGAATAGCAATCATTGGGAACCTCCACACCAGCATCTTTGGCTGCTGCTTTTGCCTGCTCAATGTTGGTAAACTTATCAAAATCTAAACCAGTTTGGTCTTTGACTAACTCGTGCATCGTTACTTTACGCCAAGGGGGAGTTAGATCAATTACTTCACCTTGGTAGTTAATGCTTAGTGTACCTAACACTTCCTTAGCAGCATTACTGATCAGATTTTCCGTCAACACCATCATCTGATTATAATCGGCGTAAGCCTGATAGATTTCAATCATGGTGAATTCCGGATTGTGACGAGTGGAAATTCCTTCATTGCGGAAGACACGCCCCAACTCATACACCTTTTCAAAACCACCAACAATTAGTCGCTTCAGATGCAACTCCGTAGCAATACGCAGATACAAGTCCATTTGTAAGGTGTTGTGGTAGGTAATAAAAGGACGGGCATCTGCACCACCAGCCTCACTCTGAAGTACCGGAGTTTCAATTTCAATAAAATCCTGTTGGTTTAAATAGTGCCGAATAGAAGCAGTGATTTTGGCACGACGACGAAAGGTTTCCCGCACATCGGGATTAACAATTAGGTCAACATAACGTTGACGATAGCGCTTTTCTGTATCCGTTAAACCATGCCACTTATCTGGTAAAGGTAACAGAGATTTGGTCAGGATATCATACTCCTTGACATAGATCGAGAGTTCCCCTTTCTCCGTGCGCTTGATGGTTCCTTTTGCCCCAATAATATCGCCAGTATCAGTGAGTTTTTTGAGAATATTGAAAGCATTAGGAAGGTCTGCCATTTTAGCAGTGATTCTCTTTTTATCCAGGTAAAGCTGAATTGTACCGGTCTCATCCTGAATGTTGAAGAAAGCTAATTTACCAAAGACACGACGAGCTATAATCCGACCAGCAACAGCAACTTCGACATCTACTTCTTCGCTATTGCCTAGGTCAGCATAGTTTTGCTGCAATTCGGCAGCCTGAGCTGTAGATTCCCAATTATAGGCATAGGGGATTAATCCTTCTGCTTTGAGTTGTTCAACTTTTTCAAGCCGTGTGGTGCGAATTTCTTCTAGAGTTGAAGTGCTTTGTGGTTCTGGACGGGATTGGTCTGACATAATTTATAGCGACAATCTAGCTAGTGGACAAATAGTGGATAAACTGTAAGTTAGTGCTGCCTGGTGACCCCTTATTATATAGCAATTTATAAGTTAAACGTTAACATCCTCGTTAACATAGGTAACGGGGAACATAAGGGAAGTATAACTAGTTATCAATAAGTTATCAATAATCAGTTAGCACTGCTCTATAACTATAATTATAGCTGATTTTTTAAACCGGATCAAATATAACTATTTTTATAGATAATTTTAATAATTAGTAGTTTATAATCATAATTAATCTGTCAGTTATCATAACGATGATTCCATTAATGCTTCCGATTACATGCTCTAAAATTTACTGACTTGATTGGGGATATTATTGTTATAGATTATCTGCTATCAAGCTCCCTATCAATTTACTTTTATGTTATAATAATTATGAGCATTGCTATAACAATCACCAATTACCCATTCCCGATTACCCATTCCCGATTACTATGGTAAATAACTGACTTTAATGACAAGCTTGGGAAATGACCAAAAAACCAAAAATTATTGTCCTCGATGATGACCCGACTGGCTCCCAGACTGTTCACAGCTGCTTGTTGCTGATGCACTGGGATGTGGATACATTGCGGCTGGGACTAAGGGATAACTCCCCAATCTTTTTTATTCTTACTAATACCAGAGCTCTTAACCCAGAGCAAGCAGCAACTGTGACTCGGGAAGTTTGCCATAACCTCAAAATTGCCATAGACGCTGAAGGAATTAAAGATTTTATGGTAGTCAGTCGCTCTGACTCCACCTTGCGGGGGCATTATCCTGTGGAAACTGATGTAATCGCCCAGGAAGTCGGACCATTTGATGCCCATTTCTTAGTCCCCGCATTCTTTGAGGGCGGACGAGTCACTATCGATAGTGTCCATTACCTAATCATTGATGGTATTAGAACCCCAGTGCATGAGACCGAGTTTGCCCATGATTCGGTATTTGGATATCGCCATAGTTATTTACCCGACTATGTCCAAGAAAAGACCAAAGGTCAGATCAAGGCTGATGCGGTCGAGCGGTTTTTACTAGCAGATATTCGTAACGGTAGCTTGGAGCGCCTTCTCAAACTTACCAATAACCAGTGTGGCGTTGTGGATGGGGAAACCCAAGGGGATTTAGATCAATTTGCGGCAGATGTCCTGAAGGCTGCTGCCCAAGGGAAACGCTTTCTGTTTCGCTCTGCTGCTAGTATTTTAACCTCCCTTGCTAGTCTTGGCCCCCAACCCGTGGCCGCTATGGATATGGCTCAGTATGTCCGAGAGGGGAAACCAGGAGTTGTGATTGTGGGTTCCCACGTTAAAAAGACTACCCAGCAGCTGGAGCAGCTATTGGGAGCATCTGGGATTGGGGGGATTGAGGTAAATGTTGCCAATTTACTAGATGAATCCGAACAGCAACGGGCAAAACTTTTGGCAAGTATTCTCGAGCGGGTTCAGGAAATTCACAGTGCTGGTAAGACACCGGTGGTTTATACCTCTCGTCAGGAATTGGTTTTTGAGGATGTGCAGAAACGGCTGGCCTTTGGAGCAGTAGTTTCAGGCTTATTGATGGATATCGTGAGGGGATTACCTAAAGATATTGGGTTTTTAATCAGTAAAGGGGGTATTACCTCCAATGATGTCTTAAGTACTGGTCTGGCTTTGAGGTCAGCACGACTATTGGGTCAGATCCTTCCTGGATGCTCAATGGTGCGAACCTCTGCTGACCATCCCCAGTTTCCTAATTTACCTGTAGTGCTATTTCCTGGCAATGTGGGAGATGTGAATGGCTTGGTCACGGTTTACCGTCGATTGAGTGGAGAGTAATAATGCTTGACAGGATATCGAGTGTGGGTCTGGGGTGACAGAGCAATAGCACTATTTAAGTATCTTGCCCTTTTGCCCTACACCACCATTAGCTAAAATTCTCAACAGTTATCCAGCAGAACTTGCTGAAGAAGGTATGATCACGGAAGAATCTATCTTCGGTGCGTTAACTAATCTAGCTCCTTGTTGCATGACTTCTGATTCTGCCCAACCATCACCAGTTTCAACGGTTTCCGACGACCGCAACTCGGTAGTTAACTGCCAAGGGCAAGTTCGCTTAAAAAGTGAGGGGAAACGGCTGTTGTTGATCTTGCCACCAGCCACTAAAAACCCTAGTACTGCCAATTGGTCGGACCTATGGGAACAATTCAAGCATCGCCTCAATGCTGGAGAGCGCTTTTGGCAGCCTGAATCCAGTGTCCATATGATGGCTGGGGATCAATTGCTGGATGGGATGAAGCTACAAGCGATCGCTGATGCCCTTGGGGAAGTCCAGTTAAGGCTAAAGCGAGTCTACACCACGCGCCGACAAACTGCTGTGGCTGCTGCAGCTGCTGGGTACTCAGTAGAACAAGAAACCCCTAAGTACTCTTTGAATCAAAAGATTGATCAACCTACTGAATTACTCGCAGAACCTCTGTACTTACAAATGACCGTGCGTTCTGGTATAGAGATCCGTCACCCTGGCACTATTGTTATAATAGGAGACTTGAACCCTGGTGGTGCATTGATCGCAGCTGGGGATATCTTAGTTTGGGGGCATCTACGAGGCATTGCCCACGCCGGTGCGAATGGTAATCGAAAATGTCGGATTATGGCATTAAAAATGGAACCCACCCAGTTGCGGATTGCTGATGCTGTAGCTAGGGCACCGGAGACACCGCCACTTCAGTACTATCCTGAAGTAGCTTACGTGACTTCCCTTGGAATTCGTATTGCTAGAGCTGCTGATGTTGCTAAAACCCACTTGTCGTTGAATTCATGAGTCGAATTATTGTTGTCACCTCTGGCAAAGGAGGGGTGGGTAAAACTACCATTACCGCCAATCTAGGTTTAGCCCTAGCTCGTTTGGGTCGTCGAGTTGCCTTAGTGGATGCAGATTTTGGTTTGAGAAACTTAGACCTGCTGTTGGGACTAGAAAATCGCGTAGTCTACACGGCTATTGAAGTCTTAACAGGTCAGTGCCGCTTAGACCAAGCTTTGGTCAAAGACAAACGGCAGGAAGGACTAGTCCTGTTACCTGCAGCCCAAAGTCGTAACAAAGAAGCCGTTAACCCCAACCAAATGAAAAAGTTGTTGGGGGTGTTAGCCAAGAATTACGAGTACATCTTGGTGGACTGTCCAGCAGGAATCGAAAGCGGGTTTAAAAATGCGGTTACGGCAGCTACTGAAGCCCTAATCGTTGCTACACCAGAGATTACCTCAGTGCGGGATGCTGACCGAGTGATTGGCTTACTGGAAGCGGAAGGAATTAAAAATACCCGCCTAATTGTCAACCGCCTGAAAGCCACAATGGTAAAAGCGGATCAGATGATGTCAGTTCAAGACGTCCAAGAAATTCTTGCTATTCCCCTAATTGGTGTTATCCCCGAAGACGAACGGGTGATTGTCTCCAGTAATCAGGGTGAACCTTTAATCCTATCAGAAAAGAAAACCCTGCCTGGAATTGCCATTGAAAACATTGCTGCACGCTTAGAAGGTGCAAATATTTCCTTCCTCGACCTGATGGCAGAACACGACAACCTAATCAGCCGCTTACGCCGCCTGTTCAGATAAGGTTTTACATTGTGAATTGCCAACAACTAGTTTTGCCAAAGAGCCTCTTCCTTCTCCCCCTGTGTGATTATTCACTACTCCAAAAAGCCCCATGATTATCGAAATTCTAGAACAACTTTTTTCCTGGAGGAGTGCTCAAAGCAGCCGTGAGGAGGCTAAGCGCCGCCTCCAACTGGTAATTGCCCACGATCGCTCTGACCTGAGTCCTAAAATGGTGGAGTCGATGCGGCAAGACATCCTGGAGGTGGTCTCTCGCTACGTTGAGATTGATCCCGATGGGTCAGAGTTTTCCTTAGAAAGCAACCAACGGGCAACAGCACTAATTGCTAATCTACCCATCCGACGAGTTAAGGAAAAACTACTAAAGGAAGAATACCAACGCTTCACTCAAGACGAAGAAGAGTAAGTCTCTAGTAGCTGAAGGGGTGACAAGCTACTTCAAAAGTAGGCCGGTTGTGGGGTAAACCGGTTTGGGGTGTCTAGCTAAATTGAGGCTATTACTTGGCTGAACAATTATCGGATCACCTTTGAAGGTGATTATGAACCAAGGTCTCCTCCTATGGTCACCCCTAAGGGATGGAAGCTAGAGTCGTGTTTATATTTAATTTGGGATCAACTTCCGATACGGTTGAACCCTAACAATGGTAATCTTGAGAGTGGCATTACTAAATGTTAAGACTGTTTTCCAAAATCTGTAACAATAGCTTGACTAAATAAGCGCAATATGGTAGGCACCGCAGAACAAACAAACACGGGCGCTATTGCCCAAATTATCGGTCCGGTTGTTGACGTAGAGTTTCCCAGCGGCAAAATGCCGCAGATTTACAATGCCTTGAGAATTGAAGGCAAAAATGAAGCTGGACAAGATGTTGCTGTGACCTGCGAAGTGCAGCAGCTTCTCGGGGATAACCAAGTGCGCTCTGTTGCCATGAGTGGTACAGACGGTCTGGTGCGGGGTATGGAAGTTATTGATACTGGTGCCCCCATTAGTGTACCCGTCGGCAAGGCTACCTTAGGACGGATTTTCAATGTCTTGGGTGAACCAGTAGATAACAGAGGACCGGCAGAATCTGAGGAGCGCTTCCCAATTCACCGCCCTGCTCCCAAGTTAACCGAGCTGGAAACCAAGCCCTCAGTATTCGAAACGGGTATTAAAGTAATCGACCTGCTGACTCCCTATCGACGCGGTGGTAAGATTGGTCTTTTTGGCGGCGCTGGAGTCGGCAAAACTGTGATCATGATGGAGTTGATCAACAACATCGCCACGAAACACGGTGGAGTATCAGTATTTGGCGGTGTAGGAGAGCGTACCCGTGAAGGGAACGACCTCTACAACGAAATGATGGAATCCAAGGTAATCAACCCGGATGATCTAAACGAGTCGAAAATTGCCCTAGTTTATGGTCAGATGAACGAACCCCCCGGTGCGAGAATGCGGGTGGGTCTGTCAGCTTTGACCATGGCTGAGTACTTCCGGGATGTGAACAAGCAGGACGTGTTGCTGTTTATCGATAACATCTTCCGATTTGTACAAGCCGGTTCGGAAGTGTCTGCTCTTTTGGGAAGAATGCCTTCTGCTGTAGGATATCAACCAACTTTGGGAACAGACGTAGGTGCTCTGCAAGAACGGATTACCTCCACTAACGAGGGTTCAATTACCTCGATTCAGGCAGTATATGTGCCAGCTGACGACTTGACCGACCCAGCCCCAGCAACTACATTTGCTCACTTAGATGGTACAACAGTGTTGTCCCGTGGCCTAGCATCTAAGGGAATTTACCCGGCTGTGGACCCCCTCGATTCTAATTCAACTATGCTGCAACCGAGCATTGTGGGAGAAGACCACTACGGAACAGCTCGTTCTGTGCAGGCAACTCTACAGCGTTACAAGGAACTCCAAGACATTATCGCGATTTTGGGCTTGGATGAATTGTCCGAGGATGACAGACTAACGGTGGCTCGCGCCCGCAAGATTGAGCGCTTCTTGTCTCAACCGTTTTTTGTAGCTGAGGTCTTCACTGGTTCTCCTGGTCAGTATGTTAGCTTGGACGATACTATCAAAGGCTTCCAAATGATTCTGAAGGGCGAATTGGATGACCTTCCCGAGCAAGCCTTCTACATGGTGGGCAGTATTGATCAAGCGATCGCTAAAGCTGAAAAACTAAAGAGTTAAGTCAGGTTTGATGCTAATAAGGTTATCAAGGTTGAAGGTTGAAGGTTATCAAGGTTGAAGGTTGAAGGTTATCAAGGTTGAAGGTTGAAGGTTATCAAGGTTGAAGGTTGAAGGTTATCAAGGTTGAAGGTTGAAGGTTATCAAGGTTGTTCGCGTAGCGTGGCCGAAAGGCCAAGGTTATCAAGGTTGTTCGCGTAGCGTGGCCGAAAGGCCAAGGTTTGGTATTTAAACAGCAACCTAGTAACCAGTAACCAGTAACCAGTAACCAGTAACCAGTAACCAGCAACCTAGTAACCTTCAACCAGTTAACCTGTAACCTGTAACAATTAACCTGTAACAATTAACCTGTAACAATTAACCTTCAACCAGTTAACCTGTAACCTGTAACTTTCAACCTGCTAAACTGCCAAAGTCCAACAAACACAATTGATTCTGCTGATGGCTTTAACTGTTCGTATTATTGCTCCCGACAAAACCGTCTGGGATGACCAAGCACAGGAAATAATTTTACCCAGCACTACCGGTCAGCTTGGGATATTGAGTGATCATGCTCCTCTGTTATCAGCGCTGGATACTGGTGTGATGCGAATTCGTTCAGACAAAGAGTGGATACCAATTGCTCTTATGGGTGGATTTGTGGAAGTTGAAGATAATGAAGTGACGATTCTTGTCAATGGTGCTGAGTCCAAAGATGAAATTGACAAGGATGCTGCAGGTGTTGAGTTCAACGAAGCAAAAGCTCGTCTAGAAGAACTTCAAAACGAGGAGAATACCCAAGAAAAAATCCAAGCAACTCAAGCCTATAAGAAAGCCCGTGCTCGCTTTCAAGCTGCTGGTGGCATGGTGTAGTAACACAACGGTAACTTCTAACCCCGTAAACGAAGTAAGGAAGGCATGTAAACCTTATAAGCTCCGCGCTCTCCACACCCCCCGAAACAGGGGGGTAGGGGAGCGTCTGGAGTTGGTCAAGGTCAGTCTTTTGCTTGGATTAAGGTAATTGGATTAAGGTAATTGGATTAAGGACGTTGTTCAACTAAGGAATCATCTCAACGATGGTCGGATGAGTGGTCAGTTACCAATTCCCAATTCCCAATTCCCCTCAATCATTAGATTAATCAGCAAGGCTGGATTAAGCACTACCAGTAAAAACGACTTCCGGGAACTTAGCCTGAGCCTCAGACATAGGTCTACGCCTACCTTCCTCTTGCCAGTAGTTAATAACTTCAGTGGCTTTGTTGAGGATTTCAATGCGATCAGCTTCAGTAATCCAGTGTTTGGCTTCCATCTCATCCTTGAGCTGTTCCCAGGCATCGTTCCGGGGCCAGAAAAAGTAACAAGTTAATGGGCTGGTGCCTTTGCCGACAATTTGATCAACTGCCAGGGCTACATTCTCATCTAGCCAGAGAACTTTTAATAGAAATTTTGACAATCAGGCCTCCCTCAGATATCCCAGGTTATCTTTAACTATAATCTATTGTACAATTGATGATTTTAGCGCAATAAGACTGTTCTTGATCAAGATTCAGGGATAGGTTTGTAGTTAAATAGTTGGTAGTATTGGTGCTGATCAGCAATATTGGCTCAACTAGCCCAAGCGTGCATGATGCCTAGTTCAGAAACATTTATTCCTAACTTTAATGCCATAGTGGTGTTCGACATTGACGGCGTGGTGCGTGACGTTAGTGGTTCTTACCGTAGAGCGATCGCAGATACGGTAGACCATTACACTGGTGGTGCCTATCGACCCACGATGGTAGAGATTGACCAACTCAAATCAGAAGGGCTATGGAATAACGACTGGGATGCATCGCGAGAATTAGTTTATCGCTACTTTGAGGCTCAAGGAAAAACGAGATCCCATTTTTCTCTCGACTATGAAGCCCTTGTTGATTTTTTCAATTCTCGCTATCGAGGAACAGATCCCAACCATTGGACTGGGTACATTTGTGACGAACCGTTATTGTTACAACCCAGTTATTTACAGAGTTTGACAACAGCAGGGATTCCTTGGGGTTTTTTCAGTGGGGCAACACGACAGGAAGCGAACTATGCCCTAGAAGGACGACTTGGTCTCGAACGGCCTGTTTTAATTGCGATGGAAGATGCTCCTGGTAAGCCTGACCCTACAGGACTGTTTGCCGTAGTTCTACAACTAGAACAGAACCACCAAGTTAAGGTGAAATTGCCAGTTATCTACGTTGGTGACACAGTTGCTGACATGTACACTGTTGAAAAAGCCAGAGACTCTCATCCAGAACGAGTTTGGGTTGGGGTAGGGATTTTACCCCCTCATGTGCAGGAGATACCAGAACACCGGGAGGCTTATGGAGAGAGGCTAAAAGCTGCTGGTGCAACAGCGGTTTTTAATAATGTTGAGCAGCTGACTCCTGAACAGATTCAGAAAATAGTACATCAGGGTTAATGGTTGTTAATAGTTGAACGCGCACCCGTGGCCAAAAGGCCAAGGTTGAGAGTCCTTGAGGTTAAAAGTCAAAGTCAATAGTCAATCTTCCAAAAATTCACAGGTTGACGAAAACAAAAGCGAGGTCTTGGGGTTACCCCCAAGACCTCGCTGCATTAAAAGCGGGAAGCTCTTGACCTTGCCATTGGCATATCCGTTTCTCTGTGTGTAGTGGGACTTGACCCTTTACCCTTTCACCAGCTCATCCTTTAGAGCCAGTAAATGTTACCCCAGAGATAAAGTAACGATTGAAGAAGGCGTAAATCCCCAAAGCCGGTATAGTAAAGACCATTGAGGCTGCCATAATGTAGTTCCAATAACTAATGTATTGCCCCTTAAAGGTATTTAAACCTAAGGGAAGCGTAAACATTCCTGGGTCAGAGGTAATCATTAGGGGCATTAAGAAATTATTCCAAGACCCCATAAAAATAAAGATCGCTTGTGCTGCCAAAGCTGGCTTGGCTAAAGGCAGGACAACCTGCCAAAAGGTTTCCCAGCGACTTAATCCATCCAAGGCAGCAGCCTCTTCAAGTTCCTTAGGAAAATTGATAAAGAACTGCCGCATCATAAAAATAAAGGTGGCATTCACTGCACTCGGTACAATCAATCCTTGGTAGGTATTCAGCCATCCCAAAGACTTTAAGATTAAATAACCAGGAATTAGGGTGACTTGTCCAGGAATCATCAAAACTGCCAAGATTATTCCCAACAATAATGAATTACCTGGAAACTTAACTCTGGCTAAGGCATAACCTGCCATTGAGTTAAATATAATATTCAAGCCTGTTACACAAACACCAACCAAGACACTGTTTAAAAACCAGCGCCCAAACAAAGGGGATTCAATGAAAATATTGCGGTAGTTATCGAAGGTAAAATCATGGGGTATAAAATTCAACCCGCCAGCGATAATTTCCTCAAGGGGTTTAAAGGAGGCTGATAAAGCCCAAGCAAAAGGTAAAAACGTAATAATGGCATAGAGGATAAGAATGCCATAAAATATCCCTCTGATCCAACGAAAATTATTCACTCTTCTTTGATCTCCTAATTCGCTTTTTCTTCTCTAAAGAAGCCGCGTTGAATCAGTGTTGTCACTAGAATTACACCAGCTAACATTAATGCCAGTGCAGCGGCGTAACCCATATCCAGACTTCTAAACGCATACTGGTAGATCAGAAGCACAACCGTCAGGGTTGAGTTGTTTGGACCACCGGTGCCACCCGAGAAGATGTAAGACTGGTCGAATAACTGAAACGTGCCAATGATACCCATAACCATAACGAAAAATGTAACTGGTTTGAGTAAAGGCACGGTAATATTTATGAACTGATCGAACTCATTGGCCCCATCAAGTTTTGCCGCTTCATAAACGGACCTAGGTATATCTTGCAGCGCTGCCAGGTAAATCACCATGAAAAACGGTGCTGTAGACCAAATATTCATTATCATAATGGATTTGAGAGCCACACTTGGGTCTCCTAGCCAGTTATAGGTCGGTAAACCAAAGAAGTCTAGTAATCCATTAAGTAGACCATTAGAATTATAAATCCAGATAAATATCAGGGTTAAAACCGCTGATGAAGTGACAGTCGGGAGAAAGAAAATAATCCTGAACCATTTTTTTCCTTTAATTTCTTTATTGAGGACTAGAGCTAAAACCAGAGCAAGGATTGTTTGACAAGGAACAACAATAATGACATACTCAATTGTATTTTTTAGCGCAATCCAAACTCGCTCATCCTCAAAGGTACGGAGGAAATTTTTTAACTCGACAAATCGGTAACTCAGGCCTCCTAAAATCTCAACTTTATGGAAGGAAAGGAAGATTGCATAGATAATTGGTGCAATCAAAAAGGTTCCTAAAACTAGAATAGTAGGAGCCATGAAGAGGTAGCCAGATATAGCTTCCCTAACTTTGGCTTTCTGCCAAAATCTCTTCAATATGACATCCCTCGATTTGACGTTTTGGTCAACTCCAAGTTTAGCTTTAGCTAGTGACATTTGTTAGTAGTTACTCGCTTGAATTTCTTTGTTAGCAGTTTGTTGTGCTTTTTTCATGGCTGACTTCAAGGATTGCTCACCCAGTAAAGCACTAAGAAACTGATTGTCGAAATGGGTCATAAATATTGGCAATTTTTCATCCTCTTGCCAAATCGTGGCGTAGTCAGCACCAGCAATAAAGGGGGTGTAAAGAGGATTTTGTTCATAGCCAAGTTCTGATATGACTGATTTCCGAGCCGGGATTGCCAATCCTCCGTTCGCCCAAGCTTTCATTCCTTCCTTGCCAGTCAAATAAGAAATCAGTTCCCAGGCAGCCTCTTTATTTTTGGCTTGCTTATTCATGACATAAGCAACGGTATAAACCATACTTCCTTTGTGGTTACCAATACTGGGAACTTCCGCAGTGGCAAACTCAATTTTGGGAAATGTCTGTTGTAGGTAAGGAATCGCATAGCTACCTTCAATAACCATTGCTGCCTTCCCTTGGCCAAACATTTCGCTCCCAGAACTAGCTCCAACGTCTGACGGTATGGCAGCAGAATGGTTTTCTCGATACATATCCATCAAAGGTGTTAGACCTGATAGACTTTGCCGAGTCGCGAAGACAGCCTCGCCTTTTTGGTCAACTAACTCACCGCCAAAGGCTTTGATCATGAAGTAGTGACGAGAGAGTTCTGGCGTGATCCCTAATCCATATATGTCAACCCTGCCATTGTGAGTTGTATCCCTGGTCAATTTTTTGGCATAGTCCTCTAACTCTTCCCAGGTTTGGGGAGGGTTGCTTATACTGAGTTGATCGAAATATTTTTGATTGTAGAAAAGGGCAAGGGTTGTAAAATCCTTAGGCAATCCGTAGGTTTTGCCTAAGGATTGGAAGGCTTCCGAGAGATGGGGAGCAAAGTCATCTAAATCTAGGTCCTGGTCCTCAGTGATGTAATCATCAAGAGGCTCCAAAACGCCATGAGTCATGAGTAAGGGAGCATCTAGGGCGTCTACATAGAAGACATCAGGAGCAGCATCACCAATCAACCGAGTCTTAATGACATCCATATATTGGTCAGTGATCACTTCAAACTTGACTTTTATGCCAGGATGTGATGCTTCAAACTCCCTCAGTACCTGCTCAAGGAGCTGTTTTTCCTTCGGGCTGCTCTGCCAGCCGCTGAGGGTCACAGTAGAAATGTCACTGGCGATACTGCGGCTACAGCCAGTTAGGAACAGAATTAGAGATAGTAAAATTAGACATCTCGAAAGGATTTGCTTCATGATAAGTAAGGACGGCAAGGGCACCTCCCCTGGAAAACTTATTTCCCGTCTGAGGAGGTGGCTATATACCTAGAAATAATTAGTAAATACAGATGAAGATATGGTTCTTGAGATAACTCGACATCCAAGATGGCTTTCTACAGCTTATTTCTTAAGGTGTCCAAGATGGCTTTCTACAGCTTATTTCTTAAGGTGTCCTTATTTCTTAAGGTGTAAAGCTGTTACTAGCCATATTTATTGGGGTAAAGCTAGCTGTTAGTAGCCAACTTTATTATTGCTTATCCTTATTATACCACCACTTATCTTTAGCTTTAATTATGATTAACCATGATCCCCATCAGGGCTACACTCTTGACTGACTCAACTACGCAAACCGGAGATCAAGACTATGAAGGCGATCCCGCCTTTTTTTTGTCCGTAGCAAGGTAGTGGGAGCTCTTGCGCACGATCTGTCAGATGAAAGATTTCCGTCAATATACTTAATTGTATTTTTGTTGCAATATTTTAATTTTTTTGAGATATTATGTATAAGGTACCCTGTTGCCCCAGGGATAAAAAAGGCAACAGCTGTACCTCGGTCAGTATTGATATGTAGATATTGATATGTAGATATTGATATGTAGATATTGATATGTAGATATCGATTCTGGCTACATCGGGATTCCTAAACAAGGGAATAAGGCATTGGCGTGATTTTTCCTCATGATCCATGTCTAGCCCCCTTGCTCCCCCGTTAATTGAATAGCGTAGCCTCCGCTGCTATACCCCGTCATGACCATAGCTCTCCCCGTAGGGCATAGCCCTTAGGAAGTAACCCTTAGGGATGCTCGAAGAGTAATACTTTTCGTATTTCTAAGGGGTTGGGTGAAGGCTAGAGAATAAGTGTTATTGAAAGGTAGCCCTTCTCGAAAAGTAAGGGTTACCGGAGTGTATAGCAGATGTCGCAGGAGCTAGACCTTGCCGGACTCTACCAAGAGTACGGAAGGCTATGGTAGGTCTTCTGCGAGAGTAAGCAAGTCTTACTTCCCTCGTGATTTAAATGGCATAGACTCCTCTTTTAAAACCCCTTTTAGCCGAAGGGGGTTTTAAAAGAGGGTATAGGGGGGATTTAAGAGCAAGCCAAGAGGGTTACGCTATGGGCACGCTACGCCCATCAAGAAGGGGGATGCTGTAGGGAGGATATGGCATAGGAGTTTCGACCTGCCTGCCGATCCAGTACAGGTGCTACCTGAACCAATACGATTTACTCGTCTCCATTTCGCCATTTAAGTCCTCTCTATCTAGCTACCTGAACCGCTATGCTCAGACTCATATCCGATGTCGCCCCAGAAGCTCCGTCTTTGCCGCGATTGCCAGATTTGCTCAAGTCCCTAAACAAGGAAGGACGACCGCCGCTTAGCCCTACTGAAAAAATTCCCAAGGGAGAGATTCGCTCTAGCTTAAGGGCTGCCAACATTGACGGTGTGTTTTCCACCTTCTTTGGCTGTGTCACGGCTGAGGTTTTGCTGACTAACTTCTTGCTGCAACTGGGGGCTAGCAACTTTGAAATCGGTATTCTCACAGGAATACCTCTACTCGCGAATTTTCTACAGCCTATTGGTGCTTATTTATCTGATCGATCCTACAGTCGCCACTGGTTTATCCTGAAAACCTTCGTTCCTTCACGACTACTGTGGTTATTTGTCCTAGCAGGAATTGGGATGTTCTGCACTGGTCTGGCTCCAGCTCATCATCTGGTGTTGTGTACACTGGCGATTAACCTGATCACTCACATTTTTGGAGCTTTGGGTAGTCCCTCTTGGGCTAGCTGGATGGCGGTGTTAGTTCCTGTTCGCCTGCGAGGGCGATATTTTGCACTGCGCAATAGCTTTAATCATTTAACCAACCTACTGTGTGTTCCCCTACTCGGATATATTGTTTCTACCTGGGGAGGTGGCCAAGTTCAAGGCTACGGCGTAATCTTGATTTTGGCTATCATAGCTGGAATACTCAGTTTACTTTTTCAGTTCTTCATGGTAGATGTCACTCCTCAGATACCTTCAAAAAAGACTGCGAAGACTGATGAGACTACTGGTGAAACCTTAGAGTCTGAGGATCAACCCACACCTTCTGATTATGTTGCCTTATTGAAAGATACAAACTTCCTAATCTTTGTACTCTTCTTTGGATTGTGGGTTTTTTCCTTCACCCTAAGCAATCCGTTTTTCAATGTTTATCTGCTCGACAATTTGGGCTTAGATGTTGGTTGGGTAACCCTCTATACGAGTCTGATGGCTGGAGCAAGTTTATTGACACTGATGTACTGGGGTAAGTTGTCTGACCTGATCGGGAATCGCCCAGTACTAATGATTGTTGTGATCATGCTATCTGTGATTCCCTTACTTTGGCTTGGCATCAGCAGCCCAACAACTCTCGCTCTTTGGGTTTGGCTACCCCTTTTATTCTTCGCGACAGGTTCATCTGTGGCAGCCATTGACCTGTGTGCCAATAACATCCAAGTGGAGATCTCACCAGTCCACAAACCCTCCACATATTTTGCGGCGGCTGCAGCATCAGCTGGATTAGGTGGTGCTATAGGTAGTACATTTGGTGGCTTTTTAGCCGAGTTACCTCACTTCGGTGGTTTGCCAACATTATTTGCCCTCTCAGCAGCCCTGCGATTGGCTACCCTTTTACCTTTGGTATTTGTCCAGGAGCCACGGGGTCGGAACCTCAAACAACTGCTTGTTGGTAAGCGTGCTTGAGAATCAATAGTTTAGTCAAGAGTTATGAGTTTAGGGTGCGAACGCACCCTAAACGTAGGTTAAGACTTAACGTTATTGGGTAACTCCTAAAGTATTGACTCTTGAGAAAAGCTAAGGTTGATCAGGTTAATTTCACTTAAGTTAATTTGTAAGCATTCAGCTATCAGTTATCAGTTATCAGCTTTTTAATAAAATAGGTAAAAATTGGTTTAATCTCTGTTACGTCAGCACCTCAAGTAGCGAATGACTGACGGCTGGCGGCACCTCAAGTAGCGTGAGCTTTTAGCTGACGGCTGACGGCTGACGGCTGACGGCTGAATCCTTACGTTAATTTCACTTAAGGTTTAAGAAATTTGCTAACGCCTCAACCATCATTGGTGGCCAACGGCGGACATGCTCTACCCAGTCCAAGTCTTGGTAGCGCTTGTCGAGACCAACGGCTGCCACCCAGTTACTCTCAGCTTCCCCCCGTTTTCCGTTAGCCCACAAAACGGCTGTTAAAGCAGCTCGCAGATCGGCAAATTGGGAGTATTTTCGGATGGTATTGCGCATGATGCCCATGGCTTCTTTGGTTTCACCAATTTGATATAGGGCCAGAGCATAGTTAGCATAGGCAAAGGCAAACTTGGGCGCTAACTCGATGGATTTTTGGTAATTTGCGATCGCTTCTGTCCATTGGCCTAGTCCTGCCTTGGCATTCCCTAAGTTGTTGTAAGCCATGGCATCATTGGGATCAAGTTTTAGCAATCGCTCATAGTCAGCAATGGCATCTTGCCATCGCCCTTGTCCTTCATAGGCAGCACCGCGATTTAGATAAGGGTCAGTGGCTTCTGGTGCTAACTCAATGGCGTGAGTAAAGTCTGCGATCGCATCTTCTAATTTATTCTGGCTGACTCTAAGGTTACCCCGATTACTCCAACCCACGGGATTATCTGGCAACAGCTCAATTAGCTGAGTCCAGTAATTTTCAGCAGTGGGGAATTTCCCCTGATTCGTAGCAGCAAATGCCTTTTTCCTTAACTGGTTAATTTGTTTGATCTGAGCCTTAGTCAATTCTGGGAATTGGGTTTGCGCCATTGCTGGGGGTGTGATGATCGTAGGAGCCGATACAACGACAAGCAGTAAAATCAGTAAAATTCGAATCAAGCGTTTCATATATTATTTCAACTCACACCGCAATCTTGATATTCCTTGCTACTGACTATTAACTAGTGACAGCTCCTACACTGACCTTACAGGTTCAGTGTAGGCTTCCCAGCCAATCCGGGCATCCCTTAGGAGGCGCTGGGCTTTAAGAACGGACTGCCGAGAGACGAAACCTTAGATAGTGGAGCCTTTATTGTTAGTCGGCTATGCATAAAAGGGTTAAAACTTTTTGATTAAGGCTCCACTATCTTACGGTAACTTCAAACCCTGCCGCTCTATTTCGTATATTGATAGCTGCATTATGATCGCGGTCAAGACTGCATCCACAATGGGGACAATCATGCCACCGGACATGCAACTTCTTGGGGACTTTATTGCCACAATTGGAGCAA
>NZ_JAAHHU010001060.1:0-1731 GCF_010672095.1 Moorena sp. SIO3I6
TAGATCTTCCAGAATCACAAACTTGGATGGCACCACATAGCGAGATACTTGGGCTTGGAGATATGTCTTGAGTTGATACACACTGCTATCGGTAACGGTCCCATGGCTGGGATTGCTTCTGGGACACTAGTCACTGTAATCGTGCAATCTTCCTCCACTACCACCAGCCTGATGGTTCCCCTAGCTGGTACAGGTTTATTGAGCTTACAAGAAATTTATCCGTTTACCCTAGGGGCAAATATCGGAACCTGTATCACTGCGTTACTTGCGGCTACCGGAATAACGGACAATCCAATCCCTGGTCTAGAAATAGCTACAGTGCATCTACTTTACAACACCCTCGGAGTTGTGATCATCTACAGCATTCCTGTTTTGAGACAAATGCCAATCCTGGGTGCAGAAACCTTAGCTGCTGTTGCTACTGAGCGGAAGTATTTAGCCTTTGTCTATATTGGAAGCGTTTTCTTCGTTATTCCTGTACTACTTCTGAGTCTATCCACCTTGCTGTGACAGCTTACCACCTGAGCACCTCATTCCCGTCTTCGTGTATTGCTTCAAGAATACTCACTATAGCAATTATCAAATTAATGAGGTACAAATTTATGGGTTTTAGGGAACAGGGAGCAGGGACTTCGGAGCAGGGAACAGGGAACAGGGAGCAGGGACTTCGGAGCAGGGAGCAGGTAATAATGAAAAAACTATTTGTAGCTCATAGCTATGATAAACTCTATATATCCTTGTTAGGGAAGATGCGCGGCTGAGGCCTTTGGCCATTAGCTTCCGCGCTTATGCGATCGCATCGTAAGCATATGCGCGTAGCGCACGCTGCGCGAACAGCACTCAGCTGTCAGCCCTCAGCCATTAGCTTAGCTTGGCCATTTCCTTAGCGCATTATCTTAATACTTAAATCGCATCTTACCTACAACCAATAACATCCTGCCATGTTTGGAAGCCCCGTCTAGGCAAGAGCAGAGTGCTTACTATATGTAGTCAGCTTAAATATATAGTTGATTAATAATATTTATTGCTAAGCTAACCAGAGCAAGCCTTACTATAGCAAGGTTTATCTTCTTTAAGCCTAACTCTTAGCTTAAAGGTAAAGGAAAGCTTGAGCAAACTTTATCGAAATTTATTATCAATTATTGAATTTGGGCTTGCTTTTGAGTTAAAGTCTATAGAACATACCCAATCACTGAGCTTTTCGAGCAATAGCCGAAAGGTTAAGCAGCAAAAGGGTGAATCTACACTAGATGGAGACAAATTATGTTAGAGCAAATCCAAGGATTGACTGCTGAAAAGCGTGCTGTTAGCAAAATTAAACTCGAAATCAAGGAAATCGTTCCTAATAATCCTCGTAAGACTAATGAATCTTGCCTAAATACTGACGCTGACGGTGGTGATCTCAGAAGCGAAGAATCCTGAGACGGTCTGGCCTTCTCAGGTAGCTATTGCTTCTGAGCCCAGAATTGCTAGCAATAATTAGTTGCTAATAATTTTGGAGTAATCCGAGCTTGTATCAGAAATTAGAGAAATTTTCTCAATTAGTTTCTGGTGCAAGCTAGTTGCTTAGTATAAATTTTTTGTTGCTAATCTTTATCAAATATTTATGTCGGTGCTCGCAAAAATCCTCAAGCCTTATAGTGAGCAGAAATTCCTAGAATACCATTGGACGAGTAAAGCAGTATTTATCCCAAGTGAGGACGAAAGGAAGTTTGCTGATCTATTTTCTTG
>NZ_JAAHHU010001061.1:0-1731 GCF_010672095.1 Moorena sp. SIO3I6
ATTAAAGTCCTTAAACAACATCACTTGTTGTTTTATTGGTGGTGTAAGACTGTTTGCTGAAAATCTCGGTACTGTAACCACCCTTTTGTTAACAGCACCAGGAGGAGTAAGTATTTCGGGTGCTTTAGGTTCGATAAATTGTTTGTAATATTCCTCATTCCCCTTAATGATAATGCCACCTGACAGACCACCCCGAACCTGATTATCGCTCATTGAGTGGGCGTGGGAATGATACCAAAATAGTCCAGACTGATGGACATCTGGAATCAGGAATTTCATTTCGTAATCAGCTATCGAACCACCATATTTAGGATGGGCTGGATCGTCACCCGGATAATAACCACCATCAGGTGTTGTATCACCAACTGGGGGGACTGGTATCACTTGATACGGCTTGCTTCCTATAGGAACTGGTGTCACATTAGAGGGAACATCCACCAAAACATCATCAGCACCCAGTAAAGGTGACACGTTGAAGCCATGATAATGAAGGTTGGTGTATTGAGATACACTCTCTAAATTTTCTTTTGTTTGTGGTAATTTCCCTGCCAATTGAACATTTACGGGTAAGTCATTGATCAGCTTTACGTTTAAGGAGTTATCCACTACCTCTCCCTCTGTGATCTCTTTACTAGGAGATACCTCTATCACAGGCGGCGTATAGGTTGGTTGCAAAACTTTATCTTGATAATCATAGCTTCCTGCTTCACCTACCCTAATCTTAGCTTCAGCCCCGTAGAGGTAGCCTTGGTAAGTTTTTTGTTTTTGATCTCCCTCCAACGTGAAACCTGCTTGAGTTGCACGTAAAGTAACTGGACCAAGATCCGCATCGGCAAATTCCGGATTGTGAAAAGTTGGCTGACCATCTCCGATTGGGTCTGAACGCTTAAGTGTACATACATTGATAAAAGGTAGTACAGGATCTCCTTCAGCGACAGCTTCCCCTGTAAAGGTACTGACAGAAATAAACGTGCTCACTAAGAACACAATCAGTACCCTGCGTAGGAACAGGTATAAATGGTTCATAGAAAATTCATTAGCGAAAGAATAATTCACAAAAGTGTGTATGACAGCCTGTCAGTCTTGAAATCAAGTTTTTTTAACAAAACGTTACATTTAGGTGTCGTCGGGAATCGGGAGTCGGGAGTCGGCAGTCGGGAGTCGGCAGTCGGCAGTCGGCAGTCGGGAGTCGGGAGTTGGGAGTCGGGAGTCGGCAGTAGGGAGTTGGGAGTTAGGAGTCGGGAGTCGGAAGTCAGGATATATAGCAAAATCGCGGTAATAAAACAAAAAAATGAACTCTGTGAGCTATTATCTTCTCTTATCTTCTTTTATCTCTTCTTATCTTCCCACAATTCCCACAATCCCCGCCCCCCACACTTCTTTCAAGGGTATGTTTTTTACAAAGACGTCAGGTGTGGGGTGTGGGGCGTGGGGTGTGGGGTGTGGGGGTACAGACAAGCTGCATCGCTTGTTCGTTGTTTTTCTTTTCCTCTCCCTCTGGGTCGTCCCATGTTTTACCCAAATGTAAAAAACCTACCCCTGTGAGCCCCCACACTTTCCTTGACGTTGATTCCCTGTCTTGATGCAGCGCATCCCGATTCCCGATTCCCGATTCCCGATTCCCGATTCCCGATTCCCGATTCCCGATTCCCGATTCCCGATTCCCGATTCCCGATTCCCGATTCCCGATTCCCGATTCCCGATTCCCTTTGATCAATTTAGGTATCCCAA
>NZ_JAAHHU010001062.1:0-1728 GCF_010672095.1 Moorena sp. SIO3I6
TTTGGGATATTCTTCGCAAAACAGCTGTGTAATTCCGAATGGATTTGACACGTCTTTATTTAAACCATCTCTGGAAGCTAGAGCAGCTTTTCGTTCTGAATTAGGGTTGTCTGAACAATCGATTTTAATCGGATTGATTGGTCGTTATCATCCCATGAAGGATCACCCTAATTTTATCCGGGCTGCTTCATTATTAGTCAAAGAATTTCCTGATGTACATTTTATTATGGTTGGCACAGAAGTTGACCAAGATAATAATTTTTTATCTTCGTTGATTCAGGACTTAGGACTATCGAATCATATCCACTTACTAGGAGAACGCAGTGATATTCCTCGCCTTACTGCTGCTCTAGATATTAATACTCTGGCTTCTGCCTATGGGGAAGCCTTTCCTTTAGTTATTGGAGAGGCAATGTCGAGTGGTGTTCCCTGTGTGGTAACAGATGTGGGTGATTCAGCCTGGATTGTGGGTAATACGGGACGAGTGGTACCCCCAAGAAACTCAGAAGCATTGGCTAGGGCTTGGAAAGAGCTAATTTTGATGGGTAATGAAGGGAGGAAAGTGTTAGGAAAAGCAGCAAGGTCTAGAATTATTGATTCCTTTTCTATAAACTCAGTGGTCGCTCAATATGAAAGTTTATATGAACTGATTTTAGATTAAAAATAGTGCTGATTGCGTCAGTCATTAATCCTGATAGGTAATTAGGGAGATTTTAATTCTTGTAAACCAAGATAACTAGTATTGAGTAATAAATAATCATGAATAGACTTTTAATCATAACTACTATTCCGGATACAATCCGTGGCTTCCTGCTTCCCTTGGCTCACCACTTCCGGTTTGAAGGCTGGCAAGTCGATGCTATGGCTCAGGGAGTTTCGGCTTGTGAGGAATGCTTGGCAGCTTTTGACCAGGTTTGGGATGTGCAGTGGTCACGCAATCCCTTGGATCCACAGAATCTACTGTTGGCTCCGCGAACTATCCAAGAAGTAATTGCTCAAAAGAACTATGATATTGTTCATGTACATACTCCAGTAGCGGCTTTTGTTACTCGTTATGCTCTAAGGGGTTTAATAAAGCAGGGACAACCCAGGGTAATTTACACTGCTCATGGCTTTCACTTCTATCGTGGGGGGCAACCTTTAAAAAATGCTTTGTTCCTGACATTGGAAAAATTGGCTGGACATTGGACTGACTATTTAGTAGTAATTAATCATGAGGATAAAGAGGCAGCTAAGCACTATAATATCGTGCCACCAAAACAGATTCGTTATATGCCAGGAATCGGTGTTGATTTGGAATACTACAATTTTGATTCGACTCCTGTAGCTGAGGTAATGGGGGTGTACGAGGAGCTGGGAATAGCACCGGAAAATCCACTATTTTTGTCAGTTGCTGAGTTTATCCCTCGCAAGCATCATCAGGATATTTTAAGGGCATTTGCCTGTTTGGAGCGATCTGATGTCCACTTGGCATTGGCAGGAGATGGAGATGAAGAGTGGACTCAACAAATGCAAGACTTGGCATCAGCTCTAGGTATTAAACATCAGGTATATTTCCTTGGTTTCCGCCGGGATATTCCGACTTTAATACAAGCCTCTATCGCAACACTGTTGGTTTCAGAACAAGAAGGACTTCCTAGAAGTGTGATGGAGTCCTTGTGCCTGGAAACACCAGTGATTGGCACAAATATCCGTGGCACTAGGGATTTGCTGGCAGGAGACAGTGGT
>NZ_JAAHHU010001063.1:0-1727 GCF_010672095.1 Moorena sp. SIO3I6
TGGTGAATCAGTGCCAAACCGGTAAACTGAACTACTCGTTTAAGCCAGTTGGGACGAGCCGACTCAATCCCGGGAAAAGCGGTAAGATAGGCTTGGGTTAGAGCAGCGATGGAGGGTTGAAGCACTTGTAAAGGAGTCACTGCTAGACCCAAGGATTCTTCTAATTTAATCGTGGGGTCTACTACTAAGCTACTTAACCAGATTCCCAAGTAGCTGGCGATTATGGTTCCAAGGTCAAAGGCTGGATCTCCCCAGGCACAACGTTCCCAATCAATCAGTCGCACCATGCTCTGATCGGGTGGTGAAGATGTTGAGAATTGCTCCCAGTCTCTATGAAGCAAAATGTTGTTCAATTTTAAGTCATTGTGGGTTAGGCAACTCGGATGCCAGTCAGTTTCCAAATCTGCGATCGCATTTCCCAGACTGGGGTAACGTTGATAGAGAACAAAGAACTTTAAGGCATTGTTAGGGATTGAGCCAAACATCTCTGGGCTAAGCCGTCCGATTCCTTTAGCTGGATTGCCAAAGCGATAGGCAGATGTCCCCTTTGGTACCTGGTCTATAAAATTACGACATTCTGGTTGATTGAAGGTAACACGATGGAGGTTGCCTAAAACTGTTCCGATATCAGTTGCGATCGCTTCAGGAAAAACTTGGTTTTGATAGTAGAAACTAAACAGGTCGAGATAGTTATTTAGATAGTTGTAGATCAGGATGCAATGATCGGGATCAAAATGAAGGATCTGGGAAACTGATGAAGCTAGACAGTGTTGGTCGGGGAACTGCTGCAGCCAGCGATGAAATTGCCACTCATTGAAAAATTCATAATTTATAAGACCACCATTATGGGGTCTTTCCTGCTTAACCAGTAGCTGACGATGATCTGAAAAGCTCACCAGTAAATTGAAATTCTTAGCAGGGGCAGCCGATTTCACCTGGATAGATTCTAGGTCTGACGGAGTACACAGCCCTATATCCAATAGATATGAGGAAATCGTTTCAGATGATAGTGGTTGCACAATATTAGTAGATGATCAGTAGATGCACGACTTAAAGAGAAAATGTTTGTTGTTTACCCTTGAGAAGTTAACCGATAGTAGGGGCAAGTCTTGTGCCTAACCGTACAACAATCAACAATCAACAGTTAACAATCAATAATCATACTGTTATATTTTCAGCAGTTATCCCATTTCTCTTTATCTATTGATACTCTAGTTTTCCACTAAAAACTCGCCAAAATGGCGACATGAAACTGAGATTTTTATCTAAAACAGAATTTGTAGACTTACAGAAATCTTGAAGAAAGTCATCCGTCACACTCCTATGGAGGAAAACTAATAATGGAAATTTCTGAGTTACCCATCGGTTTTGAGTTGTTATCCGATGAGGAAACCTTTCTCAATGATCTAGATCAGCAAGATACTATGGTTCAGGGTGGATGTGGTCCGACTCCCCAAACACCATACATTCTGTGTCCAGCACCTACGGCAGTTCCTATGCCTGAACACCCAGAACCTTTTCCCAAATGTCCACGCCCAATACCCCAACCAACACCTCCTGTTTTTGAACATCCACGGCCCAGACCTTTTCCTAAACCCGGGCCAATACCTTTTCCTAAAACCGGGCCAATACCTTTTCCTAGAACAGGACCGATAATGACTCCACCCATACGAATGGAACATTAGATTGAGGCCATTAGCCCCTCGCTCTAAGTGTAGGGGCTGATG
>NZ_JAAHHU010001064.1:0-1726 GCF_010672095.1 Moorena sp. SIO3I6
TGATTTTGCAGTTTAAAACGAGCGGCTCTTCAGCTTTGATGGTTGGCGATCGCGAAGCGTGACCGAAGGTCAATCGCAACGAAGATGCTGAGGCAGCCGTTGCAGCTGGAATTCCGTTTATGTGGACCTCGGATTGGCTAGCCAAATATGGAAGCTGACAGAGGTCTGTTGACAAACTCAGCATAGGGAAAGCTTTCGCGAAGCGTGACCGAAGGTCAATCGCTTTTAGCGGAAGCTTCGCTTCATCGCTTTTGGCGCGGCTGAGGCCTTTGGCCAATCAGCTTTGCTGCTTAAGATGCGATCGCATCTGTTTCGGGTTGCCAGTTACTCTCCCGCCACTTGTAGAATATCCGTGTAGAGGCGAGGGCTGATTCGGAAACCAGCGATCGCGTTTCATATGCGCTTGACAATAATGGGCTTAACATTGGTAATAAAATTATTATTTTTTGCTTCCAAAAGAACGCCGAGAATGCCAATATACTTGAGGCCCATACTGGCTGCTATTTTTCTACCTCTACGTTCATCTATTATTAGGCGATCTGCATGTAATTCTATCGCTAGCGCAATCGCTTCGGCTTCACCAGGATCCACTTTTTGCCGCAGTGCCTGTACCAAAACTGACTTCTGTAGCTCCCGGTACTGCTGGGCCTGCACCAGTCAATTCAAGGGTTACAGCTTGGGGGATTACTATGTGCCGGTACAGTTGTTGCAGAAGTTCTAACTGTCTTACAGCAGCCAGACTGGTAATGGGAGAGGTATTGCTGACAATCTTCACAGGCTCTTTAATTCTTCGAGAGTCTGCAGGTCTTCTCGAAAATCCTCTACATCATAATGCAGACAAATATTGCGACTGGCAAGGAGTTGTTGAAAATTAATTTGATTCATGCCAGCAAGACGACTAGCATTGCCGAGGGTAAGTTTTTCCTTTTGATACAGCATCACGGCTATCTCCAGCTCTAGCTCGGCTTCTGTCATGCCTGTGGATTGGAAAATATCGTTGGGAATTGTAACGCTCATCGTGCCTCCTCCTAACTTTTGCCTCAATGGTAACACCTACCGATTGACTAGATGGATACCAGGGTATGGTACAAAATCTTTAACCCCATTAACACCATAGGGGTTAAGCTCAACTATACTGTTGATCATACTTATTAAGGACTTACGCACAGACTCCATGGGTAGGGTGGGCAAAACCTTGCCCACCCTACAAGTAGCGTTAAATTGAGGGATTTGCGTAAGTCCTATTATTGATCATAGTTATGAGGTACATTGAATTTTATTACCCCTACTCCCTACTCCCTACTCCCTACTCCCTACTCCCTACTCCCTACTCCCATTAACCCAGGACTTTTTACCTAACCCAATTTAAAACTGCTATATGAATCCAACTATTTCTACTATTCCAATTCAGCAACTAACCTCAGGCGATCGCATTTCCCTCCAAGTCTATAAATTCGTTGGCTCCCAACCGGGAAAGAAGGCATACTTACAAGGCAATCTCCATGGTTGTGAAATTGTTGGTAATGCGGTGATTCACCAGTTAATTGACTTTTTGAGCACTCTGGATGACACTCAGCTGATTGGGGAAATCTGGCTGGTTCCTGTTTGTAATCCAGCTAGCACTAATCAGCGTAGTCATTTCTTTGCCACAGGAGGTTTCAATCCTTATGATGGTCAAGACTGGAATCGGATCTTTTGGGACTATGAAAAAGAGTGTGATGATTTA
>NZ_JAAHHU010001065.1:0-1724 GCF_010672095.1 Moorena sp. SIO3I6
ACTTCTAGCTTACTTCATGAGTCATGTTGGTCTATTATTATCCCACACTCAAATTTATCAACATTTGTGTCCCACTCTAATTTATCTAACCAACGCAATGCCTCCCTTCCCTGCTGCCCAGCTATGGCATCAACGGCCAATAGGTAACGAGCACGGCCACGATTGAGGGATTTTGGTCTAGTTGCGATCGCTTCGAGTTGTGCCATCCGCTCCTCGGGGGATTGGGATGCTAGTTTTAGGACTGTAGTGTCCCTAGGATCTCTGCGCCCCATGATTTGCTGGGGGAGCAAAACTACCCAATTCGTTAATCCTCGCGGGTTCTTGCGATCAATTAACGCGAAGATGGTAATCGAGATCAGCAGTAGGCTCAATCCCACACTAGACGCTAGTAGGATTTGTCGTCTGGTACGCTGGCGCAATTGCTGGCGCAATAAAGGATAGTAGCGGGAGAATTTCAAACGAGACCGTTTCATAGAGCCTCCTGGTGATGCACGTCCATAGTAGGATGGGATTTTGGGAATAGAAAGCTCTGTGACATCATCTGCGGGAGCATTGGTATTGTTAAGCTTGAGTAATTGGTGATGATGATGACTCACCGGGCTATTACCCATGCACCATTACTCTGACCGAAAAACACCTTTAACTATAAACACTACTGAAACAACCGGATAGGATCTGGCATTTCAATCCAACGTCTGACATTTCAACGTCTGTTCCTTTAACCATATTCAAAGGATCGATCGACAACCCCACAACTGTGCTGTGATTTGATAGAAGACTTATGGAACGCGGAAAAATAGTTGCTATTATAACTGGAGCTATATCGATATTGCTAGCGATCGCTTACTTAATTATTGTCCAGCTGCTAGATTTTCGAGGAGAGATGATCCCTGCTCCAGTTAGCCAATCATTAGACTGGGGATATTGGATGGGATATTTTTACCCAGGTATTGCGCAATGGTTAATCCCTTAATAAACCTATAAGTGTGAATGAAACTTCCCGCGCGTTTACACACAGGGATGATCCGGCAAGAGAAATACTATTCCCTTGCCGGATCGTTGCCCTAGGTTAGGATATACCCTGTTCTTTAGCTGATTCTAGTTGGCTGTATCCCGCAGTGCTGCCAGGACCGTCTCATGAATCACACCATTGCTGACAACCACACCCTGATTTTCAACTAGCTTAGAACCGATAGAAAAGTTCAGGGGCTTGCCATGCATATCTGTAACAACCCCACCAGCTTCCTCTACAACAATGGTGCCTGCAGCATGGTCCCAAATTTTCTCACGGTAGTTGGGATACTTCGAGGAAGGTAAACGTAGGTAAAGGGCGGCATGACCAGAGGCAACCGCACCATACTTAGCCTGAGAATCCATCCGCAGGGAGTCTGCAGTAATTCCCACCGCTTTAGCTACCAAATCTTGCCGAGAATGGTCCCCATGACCAGATTCCACGCTTTCGACGAACCGGAGTTCTGCTGTATTCTCAGCATCAGTCACTTGAATCGACTGGGGTTCCCCACCATTAATAGGTACCATGGTGGCTCCCTGACCCCGTACTGCCACAAATAGGACACCCCGTTCCCCATCTGGTTGTGCTAGGTTGACGGGTAAAGCTGGGCAAGCTAGCACTCCTACTTTCACTTCACCTTGTTCTACCAAAGCCAAGGCGACAGCATATTGATCATTACGCAGAAACCCTTTGGTGCCATCAATCGGGTCTA
>NZ_JAAHHU010001066.1:0-1724 GCF_010672095.1 Moorena sp. SIO3I6
TGCTCAATTTAGCAACCAATGGCAGGATAATGGCTTGCTATTGGGTTTAGCAAAGGAATATTCCCGGTTTGCATATCTAAATCAGGATTGAGCCTCAAATTGCCATTTTTTATAGGAGTTGCTCTTTAACAAGACTTTATTATAGTGGGCAATGGCTTCACAGTCTCCTCATATTGGCAATTTTCTGTTGCAGGGAGAAAAGTGACTAGATGCGTTCGCTTTTAGCGGAAGCGAAGCTTCATCGCTTTTAGCAGAAGCTTCGCTTCATCGCATAACCCCTATCTCACACATTTAAATTGTGAATAGGGGCTGATGGGGAGATGGGGAGATGGGGAGATGGGGAGATGGGGAGATGGGGTGCATCTGATATTTGTAAAAAAGAAGGGGAAGTGTGGGGAGTGTGGCAAGTGTGGCAAGTGTGGCAAGTGTCGGGCACTGGCGTGGGAATTTGCGCGGTAATTTTCCCCTAATTGCATGGATTGAGATGCAGCCATTCTCTAGTCTACGTCAGTGCGCTCAATTACGATAACATTATTCTTTTTTTACCTTAGGTTAGATTGGGGTAAGGTTTAACCGCCGGACAAGTTTTCCAGCCTGCCACAATACCAAAGCATTATTTCTGTTTTTGTCAAGATTACTTTATGTTCAGGGTTAGTTGTGTTCCAAGGTTTTTGCGTTCGCATAAGCGCGGAAGCTGAGGCCGTTGGCCACGCTACGCGTTCGCGTAGCGTCGGCTTTGCCGAAACGCTTCATACCGTAGCGGCTCGTACCGAGCATCGCATTCTTTTGTTTACTATCTATTAATACTTTCTATTAATCATTAACAAATAAACAAAAATCTGTATGACTAAGGTGTATGGCTAAGGATTGACAGTGGGATAACCTTTTTTAAATAAAAAAGGCGTTAGTAATCTAGCCAGAGACCTTCCGCTATTCAAAACACCTAATTTAAAATAAGCAGACATAAAATTTATTAACCTATGCCGCAAAAAAACCTCAATCAAAAAAAATTAAATACTTACTTTTATTGATTGCGTTGATATTATTTACAATAATAGATGATTATTGGTTATAGTTTGTTAGGTATTTATAGGAGCTGTTAACTATTTCCTAAAAATCCATACTTTTTCGGTTCCCAGATCCGCTGTTCCCAGATCCGCTGTTCCCAGATCCGCTGTTCCCTGTTCCCAGATCCGCTGTTCCCAGATCCGCTGTTCCCAGATCCGCTGTTCCCTGTTTATACACTTTATTGATGATCGCCTAACTTTGTATATTTTTAATTTATAGTTTTTTTCTAGTTCAGATTAGATAAATTAGTCAGGAAATTAAGAGCACCACTGACTCATAAATAATGATAAAACTCTGAACTATATATTCTGAAGCACTCTGACGTTAATCGTAATTATAATGTGGCTCAACCTAGGAATTATTACAAGCGATTAATCACAAAAAATCTTGTAAAAGTGAATTATCTTTGAGAATTTTTATCGCTTGTTTTATGTCCTGGGTACGGTCTTTTTTGGCAATTAACGTAGCATTGCGATCGCGTACCACCAGCACATCGTCTAAACCAATAGTAACAATCACCTCATCATCACTACTGGAGTAGACAATTGCTCCTTGAGTATCCAGTTCCACATGATTAGCCATTGCTACATTTTTAGCATCGCCATTATGCAGGCGTTCTAAAGCATTCCAATCTCCCAAATCATCCCAACCAAAGG
>NZ_JAAHHU010001067.1:0-1724 GCF_010672095.1 Moorena sp. SIO3I6
TACATGACCTTTTGCATCCTAAACCGTTCAAACCCTACCCCATTGAGGAATACAGTCTCCGGTTCAATAATAGTAAATCCCTGTTTGAGAAAGAAATACTTAGAAATTCTGCTAGCTTCAGTATAGATACAATTAACCCCTTGCCTTAACGCTTCATCTTCTAATTGTTGGTAAATCGCTGTAGCATAACCCTGCCGAGAGTAGTCTTTTGCCGTAAACAGTAAATCAATGTGATTAGCGGGATGTAATTGACCAAAAGCCCCCACCTTATTGCCATCAACCGCAACAAGTGTTATTCCCATACTCAGCCGTTTGGTAAACTGGTCGTTATCCTTAGGATAGGATGACCAAATCTCTACTTGTTTACTATTATACGCTTGTGAAGCTATCCCCATGATAGCATTTTTGTAGACATCGAAAACAGCTTTGGCATCTGATACTTGGTAGTTACGGATTAACATCTTGTTCAGAGGTTACTCTTGCCTTTTGCCTATTGCCTTAGTGGTGCGTTACGGTGCGGACTATATCAACGCTGGCTACAAGGTTCAAGATGAGGGCAAGTCCGCCCCTAACGCACCCTACTGGACTCTTGCCTCTTGCCTATTCCCTACTCCCTTTCAATTTAATTTATACCGAGCAGTCCACACTATTTTCCTGAAAAATGGAATATCTCTGAAAATTTTCAACAAACCAAGTTTCTTTTCTGGTTCATCAAGATAAAACCAATCATCAAGGAATTCAATACCGGGATTCCAACTCTCCAAGTCTTTACTGTCTCGAATCCCAAACTTGAACGTAGCATCTTTTCCAAACTGCAAATCCCGTTGTAATTTTCTGTTCATTATTCCTTGCAGAGGGGGCTTTAACCAAGCCGCATTGACAAATTCAGCAATAATTTCACAACCTGGAAAGGTTGATTGCAGTTTCAATACTAATGATTTTACCTCCTCTTCTTGAAGGTACATAAACAGCCCTTCTGCCATAAATAAAACTGAATCAGCCTTCAACTCTTTAATTGCTTCCATCCATTCATAATTCAATACCGAAGACGGAATAAACCGATAGCGTTCAGTTTCTGGCAACAATTTCTTTTTAACCGCTATCACCTCTGGTAAATCTAGGTCATAGAAGATAACTTTTCCGTTATCGATCCGGTGGAAACGAGTATCTAAGCCACAAGCAATATTAACCACAATTCCGTCATGCGATCGCTCCAGGAAATTTCTGACATAATCATCATAGCGTTTGGCGCGCATAGCAATATGAACCACCAAATTTTTCTCTACCTTGCCCTTAGCTAAGCTTTGATAAAGCTTGTTATCTGACTGGGATAATTCAGGATTTAATTTATTAGTAATTTCAACAGCTAATGGATCATCTAAAATTGGATATTTTGACTTGCTCTCTAGGGCATGGCAATACAACGTAATTAGGGATGTTGCTGCTACATCACTGATTTCAGTGTTGAGTAATTTAGGAATTTCCATATAAGTTATCAGCTAATTTTAATTTTTAACAACCAGCAGTGATTATAAGACTGCAAGCTTCGGATTGATCCGGTGGGTGTAACGAGCATCTTGCGTGGAACTGGCATCTTGCCAGTTTCAATATATGTTGCTGAATCATGGAATGATTGGAAAAGTTTTTAGGTGCGCTTCACCTATTAATAATTAAATTCGCCACCGGTCGCACCTGTAGAATGGGCATCTTGCTGTGGAACTGGC
>NZ_JAAHHU010001068.1:0-1721 GCF_010672095.1 Moorena sp. SIO3I6
TCAAAAACTGGCAAAGACGAAAGATCTACCATTTTGTATGCCAGAGTTTCAAGCCGCTCTCAAAAAGCCGATCTTGAGCAACAAGTACAGTTTCTCAAGTCTCGTTACCCAGAAGCAGAGATTATCAAAGACATCGGGAGCGGGCTTAACTTCAGAAGAAAAGGTCTTCAATCCTTATTGGACAGAGTTCTCGGCGGTACTTGCAAGTATATTGTCGTTGCCCACAAAGATAGGCTTTGCCGCTTTGGGTTCGATCTTATCTCATGGCTGTGCTGTAAATTCAAAACTAAAATACTGGTTCTCGACGAAAAGAACCTCAGCCCAGAGCAAGAAATGGTTGAAGATGTTCTTGCGGTCATCCACGTCTTCAGCTGTAGGTTGTACGGACTCAGAAAGTACAAAAATAAAATCATTGAAGACAACGACTTACCGCGTATATCCAAGTAAAGAACTTGAGAGTATATGGAAGAAATGGGTTTCCGCTGCTAGAAAAGTATATAACATATCGATTGAGCAGCTAAACAAAAACCAAGGGTACACAAAGGTAGGTAAGAAGGGAGGGAAGCATGGTTTTAGGACTTGGTTGAAACAGTCTGGACTTATCCCTGAGTGGTGCAAAAATCTTAATGTATCTAAAATACTTGATAATGCTTCAATGGAGGCATATACAGCCTGGAAAGAGACAGCCAAACAGCCCTTATTTATAGGCTTTGGCAAAAAACGAAAACCAAATCTACAAGCTGGATTAAAAATAGCCAAATTTCGTAGTGTGCGGAATCAGAAGCAAACAATCCAGTTTGATCCCACAGCTTACAAGGCTGGCAGATGGATGGTATCTACTACCAAACATTTACCAAAGCCTGAGTTTAAGGGTCACGATCACTGCATATTGACAGATGGGTCTACAGAGCTTACTTATAACAAAGGAAGGTGGTTTGCTCATTTTCCAGTTGAGTTTGAGACTGAGCCTACTCACACTCAAAAGGTTATAGCTTTGGATCCTGGAGTTAGGACATTCATGACTGGGTTTGACGGAGGCCAGTTTTTAGAATTTGGGATTAATGACTTTCAGAGAATAGCTAAACTTTGCTCTTATCTAGATAAATTAAAGAGCAAACATGATAGTTTGAAAGGGCATTATAACAAGCATCGACGCTATCGATTGAAGATAGCTATGGAAAAAGTTAGGACTAAGATAAAAAACCTAAGGACTGAAATCCACAAACAAGTAGCTTCCTATTTAGCCAGAAATTACGACGTAATTATTCTTCCTACCTTTGAGACCTCGCAAATGGTCGTAAAGAAGAAGCGAAAGTTAAAAAGCAAGACAGCCAGGGCTATGATGACCTGGGCGTTCTATCAGTTTTATCAGATTTTAGAACATTTGTGTAACCGGTATGGTTCCAATTTGGTGAGAATAACAGAAGAATATACTTCATTGACTTGCACAAAGTGTGGGCATGTTCATAGAAAACTTGGTAGCTCTAAGAACTTTAAATGCCCAAAATGTGGTTACGAGATCGATAGAGATTTCAATGGAGCCGTCGGGATTTTCCTGAAGGCGATGTGGGATACCACCTTCCTTGACAGTGTCGGGGATGTAGTACTCAGCTTATCTGACTCCGCAGACGTACTAAACGTCCAGGATGTCACGATTTGTCAGGGTTAAAAGTATCAGATTCGCGGACGCATTCTGGCTCAAGAAGCCCTCGGAAAAAACG
>NZ_JAAHHU010001069.1:0-1720 GCF_010672095.1 Moorena sp. SIO3I6
GTTTCCTTGACTAAGGCTGCAACACAGTGATTAGCAAAGTCTTGATAGGCGGATTCTTCGACATTGACTGGTTTAACAAATAGCAGTAGGGTCTGTCCGATGGAGGCTTGGATTTGGTCAGTGGGATTTAGCTGACTTAGCTGGGCTAACTCTACAGTTTCACGGTAACGTAGGGTCACGTCAAGGGCATAGGTATCGTGAATGCGCAGGGGAGAAATTTCTCCCATCAGGCGCAAACCATTTGTATCTGACTCACTGTGAAAACGCAGCTGACGGGCTTGATCTGATTGGGGGTCTTTCCTGACCAATTCCAGCCAATCATCTAGATAGGGTTTTTCCTCTGGTGTTGCTTCTTGGTCTTCATTGCTGGGATTGTACTGGTACTGAGAGTCTTTGGGATCGTAAGTGTAGCAGCGGAGTTGTTTTTTGAGAGATTTGAGGAGTTGGATATTACGTTGTTCACCAAGGGCAACACATTGTTCCCACAGTTGGTTGGCATTGTCCATCACCTGTTGCTTGCCTTTGGTAATGTCTTGGCGAAGCTGAAAGGCATAGAGGGTGAGGCTAGGATTGTGTGCTTTCCATGGTGTGGGTGTTTGGTTCATTTGCTAGAGTCTGATGGTTTTTGCTCCTTAGTAGTTTCGCGAAAACTTTCCCGCATCTTGTTTTTTATATCTGTTTTGTAGTCTTTGGGTTGAGGTTTGGGATTGGATTCAGCTTGACCCCTGTCGTCTTCAGATGTTGAACCAAACATGCTATCTAGTTGATCAGTTAAAGCAATAAGAATATCAGGGTGTTCTAGGCACCAAGCGGAGATAGCCTCTGAGAGGGATTCAACATCTTCTGGAAACTTGTCTATTTGTTGCTCTAAATCAGTCCTATTCTCAGCTATAAAAACCGAAGGGTAGTCTTTGATTAGCTCAATAAAAGCTTCGATGTTTTGTTCAGGTGTCAGTGACATATTATTAAAAATTAAGAGATAAATGTAGAATAAGGTTTATTGACCGATGGCACAAAAAGCAGCCCAGTAGTAAGGTGATTTAAAAGGCTGTTCTTTCGGCTTCATCTTCTTGAACCTAAGCAACCAATCCACTTTCTGAGTGGAAGTCAGGGAAAGAAGGTTTAGATGGTTTGTCCACTCTTCTAATGCTTCTTTCGTAACCTCCCGTAGCCAGGTTTGAGCTTGGTTGAGGGCAACGGCAACTTCACCGGTTTCTCTGGTGGGAAACTGACTTAGGTTTTGATAAAATTTAATCATTAAGAACGCAGTGGCAAAGTCATTCACTGTCCAAAGGCTGCTGACAACGCTGGGACTACCTGCATAGAGGAAACCACTAGGCAAACTAATATATTCATCGCTGCTGTACTCAGCATAAGTACTACTGTCATAAGTACTACTGTCAGTAGTTTTTATAACTGCAGTAATGCCTGTTTCACAAGCAGAGAGGGTGACAAGGCGGCATTGATTGAGACTGAGTCCAAAGATTTCCGCTAAGGTGAGGCGTCCATCTTCTGGACTTTCATCTTTGCCTAAAATCAGTGCTGATTCTAAGGGTGATTCTAGATTGAACTCACCATGACAAGAAAAATGATGACAGTGGGATAGTGACATCTCTTGACTGGTCTTAACAGCAGCTTCAGTTGCAGCCTGCTTGGCTAAGACTTGGGAAGAGGGGAATAATGGGAGAATGTTGTTAACCTCTAAGTCGGCGTATTCTAG
>NZ_JAAHHU010000107.1:0-21168 GCF_010672095.1 Moorena sp. SIO3I6
ACGAGTAGCGACCGTATATTGGCTCTCAAACTATAGATTTTTCTTGGTTCGGGGCGGTGCGGTGCGCTTGGCTTTCCTCATCGCCATTTACTAATGTAAAGGGTAAAAAAGCGTTTGTCAACCTAAAACCGAAACTTTTTTGGTGATGAATCCTTGAAGCCTAGGTATGGCAAGGGTTTTGGAATTAAAAAAAATTTTTTTTTTAATCCATTTCGGAGGTCTGAGCACGGCAAGAGGGGGAAGCTCTCAGGTCACAGGGGTAGGTTCCTTAGATTTGGGTCGGGAGTCGGGAGTCGGGAGTCGGGAGTCGGGAGTCGGGAGTCGGGAGTCGGGAGTCGGGAGTCGGGAGTCGGGAGTCGGGAGTCGGGAGTCGGGAGTCGGAAGTCGGAAGAAGTGGGAAATGGGGAGATAGGGAAAATTATCCTGGGAATTGTTGTATATCTTAGATACATACCTGAACAGGGGCGTGTCGGTCGATCCTGTAAGTGCGAGTTGAGATAACTGCTCCGATGCTCCCGAGTGAAACCGGAAATTCACCTGCCTTTACGGTAATTGTCCGGTTATGTCCAAGATTAATCGGTAAATAGTGGCTGTTACCATTCAGAGGCAAGATTAGTGAAGAGCCCTTTGCACTGGCACCATGAAATCCATTGTTGAACAACTTAGACTTCAATTTACTCAAGCCTTAACTGCTGCCTTCGGTTCTGACGTGGCAGGGGTAGATCCAATGATGGTACCTGCCAGCAATCCCAAATTTGGTGACTATCAGTCTAATGTAGCCTTGGCTTTGAGCAAACGTTTGAAACAGCCGCCAAGAGCGATCGCAGAATCTTTGTTGCAGTATCTAGATGTGGCTGAGATATGTCAGAGCCCGACTATTGCTGGTCCAGGCTTCATTAATTTGAGCTTAAAACCTGCTTACTTGGAAGAACGGCTAAGGGAGATTTATACTGACCCACGTCTAGGAGTAGCAGTCGCTTCAGCCCCTCGACGGGTCATTGTTGATTTTTCTTCTCCCAATATTGCTAAAGAGATGCATGTGGGACATCTACGTTCAACGATTATTGGGGATTCGATTGCCCGGATCTTAGAATTTCGGGGTCAAAATGTACTGCGCTTGAATCATGTGGGAGATTGGGGCACCCAATTTGGGATGTTGATCACCTATCTCAGGGAAGCTTACCCAAGTGCTTTGACTACAGCTGATGCCCTGGATTTGGGAGATTTAGTCACCCTTTATCGGCAAGCTAAACAACGGTTTGATGCAGATGAGGAATTTCGGGAGGCATCTAGGCTCGAAGTTGTTAAACTGCAATCTGGTGCAGCCGATAGCCGCCGTGCTTGGCAACTACTGTGTGACCAATCTCGGCGGGAGTTTCAGATTATCTACGATTTGCTGGATATTCAGCTCACCGAAAGGGGAGAATCCTTTTACAATCCTTTCCTACCAGAGGTTCTGGACTATTTAGACAAGTCTGGCTTGTTAGTGGAAGATTCCGGAGCCAAATGTGTTTTCCTTGAGGGGTTTACAAATAAAGATGGTGAGCCTCTGCCCTTGATTGTGAAAAAATCTGATGGGGGCTATAACTATGCCACCACTGACTTAGCTGCTCTGCGCTACCGGACTGAGCAAGACCAGGCTCAAAGGATTATATATGTTACTGATTCCGGACAAGCAAATCATTTTACCCAGGTATTTCAGGTGGCTCGACGGACTGGTATTCTTCCAGAAAATCTTGAAGTCGTTCATGTTCCCTTTGGTTTGGTTCTGGGGGAAGATGGCAAAAAGCTGAAAACGCGGTCTGGGGAAACAGTGCGGTTGCGGGATTTATTGGATGAAGCGATCGCACGATCTGGTGCTGATTTAGAATCGAGACTGAAGCAAGAAGGTCGGGAGGAAACTGAGGAATTTAAAGAGCATGTTGCCAAAGTCGTAGGCATGAGTGCAGTTAAGTATGCTGACCTTAGTCAAAATCGTACCAGTAACTATATATTCAGCTTTGATAAGATGTTGGCACTCCAGGGCAATACGGCACCATATATGCTTTATGCCTATGTCCGGATTCAAGGAATTAGCCGCAAAGGGGAGATTGATTTTGAGCAACTGGGAACCGATGCCAAAATTTTGTTGCAAGAAAACGCAGAATTGGTGCTAGGGAAGAAGTTATTGCAACTGAATCAGGTTCTTGGTGAAGTTGAGAAAGAGTTGATGCCGAATCGCCTTTGTCAGTATTTATTTGAACTGAGCCAGAAGTTTAATCAATTCTATGACCAATGCCCTGTACTGAAAGCCGAAGAACCCAAGCGGACATCCCGTCTGCTGCTATGTGATTTGACTGCTAGAACTCTCAAACTGGGATTGTCTTTACTGGGAATCCAGGTACTGGAGCGGATGTAGTACAGTTAACTATCTCAGCTATCAGCCAAGGTCAAAGGCTGATAGCTTAATACTTACGTACATCTTTATTAGGACAACTATCTGAATAACTCTGCTTCAGCATCAGCAAGTTCACGACACTAGTGTTCGAGCCACAGGGTGAGATAATGGTTTGGTTTTGACCACAATTTCCACATCTTGACCCAAAGCGTTTAAGAAGCGAAACAGCCGCACAATTGAAAAACCCGCCAACTTACCATTGATAAGTGCGGAAACTTTGGGCTGATCTACTCCTAAAACCTTTGCCGCCGCAGCTTGTGTCATACCCTGGTTGGAAATAATACTACTAATCTTACGAGCCAGTTCTGCTTTAACGATTAATTCGTCAGAGTTTTCTAAACCTAAATCGGCAAACACATTACCACTACTAGCTTGTACTTCAATTTCTTTGACCATAATTACTACCTCTACTCGTGAGTGTAATGTTGTGAGTAATGTTCTCTGGCTCTTTTTAACCTGGCTTCAATTAATTCCAGCTCTTGCTTGGGTGTGGCGATACCTTGCTTTGATTTCTTTTGAAATGTATGCAGAACATACACTACACCTTGGAGTTTTACGGTGTATACACCCCGATAAGTGTCTCCATCAAAGTTGTCAATAACTTCGAGTACACCAGCACCTTTGAATCCTTTGAGGGGTTTAGCACCGGGATGTTTGTCTCCACATTGAGCTAAGTACAAGGCATAACCCATCACTTGCTGAACTTCTGAGGGAAATTTTTTCAAATCTTCCAAGGAACTGCCAACCCACTCTACAGGTTTTAAGGACACATCCATGTGATAAATATGCCAATTATAGCATGCTAATTACTAGTGTCCTAATTATCGGTTTCTACAATGAACAGGGTGTATAAGATCACTCCCCATAGCAGCAACACAAACCACTCGAAGGTGGCAAAACCTGCAAACATAGGGCGCAGTTCAACTAATGATTTGCTCGACTCGACGATATAGAGCCATACTCTAACTGGCTGAGTTTTGCTGATTCAGCCAGTTTGGAACATTCTCGTCCCTAGGCGCGATCGGGGTGTTCTTGTCTTAGGGGTAATTCAACCACTCAACCGACCACAGAACTTCGCACTGTCCAGTATGAATGGATTGTAGCGATTTGAAAATTAGTGACTAAAGGATTTGACAATTGCTATAAGTTATTGATAATCTGCTTCTGATATTCTTCCTCAGTCATCATCTCTTGGGTACTCTCCACTCTGTCTAAAAATACAATTCCCTCAAGATGGTCATATTCATGCTGAAATATCCTGGCTACAAAGTCTGTTAATTGTTGCCGCTGATACTGACCATACCGATTAGTATACTCCACCTCAATTCGACTATACCTGGGTACTAACCCTCGAATGCCGGGAATACTCAGACACCCCTCCCAGTCCTTAACCATGTCAGTGTCATGACTAATAATGCCAGGATTAATCATAGCCGTTGCTTCCATCAACGGTGCGTGGGGATACCTTAAATTCGGACGAGACGCTACTATAAACAAACGATAGGATTGAGATACTTGGGGTGCTGCAATGCCAACGCCATTGGCTGCTGTAGCAGTTGCTATGAGCTGATCAATCAGTTGTTGAAGGCGTTCATCGAGCAAATTATGTACTCGCTGAGTATGCTGCCGTAAAATCGGGTTGCCTAACTGAGCAATTTGTAGTGTTTCACTCACCATAGTAAAAGCCAAACGTCTATATCCGTCAAGCTTATTCGATCAAATGCTCAAACAGTACCTTTATATATTAAAAATTGGTAAAAATTTTTGGGTGGTGGGATATAGGAAAGCGGTGCGACCCCGCGCTTTTTAAAAGCTAAGCGTGAACGCGCACCGTAGGAATTTATATGCCCTTGGTCTGGGCTGTGGCTCATCACATCTAGCTTAAAAAAAATTGACTACGGTAGAGAAAAAACAGTGAAAATTTCCCCAGAACAACTATGGATTCAGGTATTAGAACGTCTCAAACTACAACTGAGTCAGCCCACCTTTGAAACTTGGCTCAAGACAACTAGTGCTCAACAGCTTGACAATAACTGTTTGCTGATTCGCACTGCCAATCCCTTTTCCAGAAATTGGTTGCAGAAGTATTACGTTAAAACAATTGCTGATGTCGTGGAAGATATTTTAGGTCAACGAGTGGAAATTCACTTCACAACGGCTACAGGAGACAATAACTCAATTACTGGTGATCCTGACTTTTCCTGGTCATTTCCGGTAGCCACTAATCATTCCGAAAATACCTTTAAAAACCAGCCAAGACGCGCTAAGTTAAATCCTAAGCATGTTTTCTCTCGCTTTGTGGTTGGTCCTAATAATCGCATGGCTCATGCTGCATCTCTGGCGGTAGGGGAGTATCCAGGACGAGAGTTTAACCCTCTGTTTCTTTGTGGTGGTGTTGGTTTAGGCAAAACTCATTTGATGCAGGCAATTGGTCATTACCGCTTGGAGAATAACCCAGACTCTAAAATTTTTTATGTTTCTACTGAGCAGTTCACTAATGATTTAATTTCTGCTATTCGCGAGGATAGTATCCAAAGTTTCCGGGAACATTATCGGACAGCGGAGGTACTTTTGGTAGACGATATTCAGTTTATTGAAGGTAAGGAATATACTCAGGAAGAGTTTTTCCACACCTTCAATACTTTGCACGAAGCTGGTAAACAAATTGTCTTGGCATCAGACCGTCCTCCTAATCAGATTAATAGCTTGCAAGAACGCCTTTGTTCCCGCTTTTCTATGGGGTTAATCGCTGATATTCAGCCACCAGATTTGGAAACCAGGATGGCTATCTTGCAAAAAAAGGCAGAGGACGAAAATATACGTCTACCCCATGACGTGGTTGAGTACATTGCTGCTAGCTACACCTCTAACATTAGAGAACTAGAGGGAGCTTTGACTAGGGCTGTGACTTATGTATCGATTTCGGGGTTAGCGATGAATGTGGAAAATATTGCACCGATTTTGAACCCACCAACCAAGAAGATTCAGGCTTCTCCTGAGGTTATTTTAAGTACTATATCTAATACGTTTAATCTTTCAGTGGAAGACTTAAAAAGTAGCTCTCGGAGGCGAGAAATTAGTTGGGCTAGGCAAATTGGGATGTATCTGATGAGGCAGCATACAGAATTGAGCCTACCCCGCATTGGGGAAGAATTTGGGGGCAAAGACCACACGACAGTCATGTACAGCTGCGATAAAATTACTCAGCTGCGGGAAAAAGATGATGAGTTAGCTCAGAAACTTTCTCAGTTAAGCGATCGCATAAATCTGACAGCTAGGAGTCAAAACCAAAAATAAAGCTTGTTTATAGCAATTATCAGCGACGTTTGAGGTACTTTTGTCCTGGCGTTTAGGGAGCAGGGAGTAGGGAGTAGGGAGTAGGGAATCGGGAATCGGGAATCGGGAATCGGGAACAGGGAAAAATACTCTTTACCTGATTAGGCTAGAAAGCGATATTTTAATTAACGTTTTTTAATTAAGGTTTGTTAATTAACGGCTTGAGCTTGATGCTATGATCGAGTTTACTGCTATAATATATAGCTTCTGAGTATAAATGCTCTGTGGAAAAATCACCGAATTTTTCCACAACTTTTTCCACAAAGGGATTACTAGCCCAATTAGTATAGCGCTATTGTTTTTGAGTAAGCTATCAGCCTATGGGCTACGCGCTGCATCCCTACTTGAGGTGCTATTATAGTCATTTCAATTTAGATTGAGACAACTCTTTATTGCTATGAAAGGGTTTCAGCCGAAAAAGTCTTCCATTGTTATTTCAAATGACTATAGCTGACTACTGACCACTGACCGCTGACTACTGACCACTGACCACTAACCACTGACCGCTAACCACTGACCGCTAACCACTGACCACTGACCACTGACCGCTGACCACTGACCACTGAATACTGACCACTGACCGCTGAATGCTTAGGTTTTTGAGGTGGTTTTGTACAAAGATTAGTAATCGAGTACTATAGTTTCTTACTAAAGCAAGCCCCATTACGAAACCAATCATGAAACTGGTTTGCAGTCAAAGTGACCTCAATACAAACCTTTCACTAGTGAGTCGGGTAGTGCCTTCTCGCCCTACTCATCCTGTGCTGGGAAATGTTTTGTTAGAAGCAGACCAAAAAAATCAGCGGGTGCTACTAACTGCTTTCGACCTTAGCGTGGGTATCCAGACTAGCTTTAATGCTGACGTTGAGACAGGAGGGGAAATTACCCTGCCAGCCAAACTGCTCAATGATATTGTTTCCCGTCTACCTTCAGGGGAAATTACTCTAGAGGATGATGGGAAAGGTACAGACAGTGATAGCCTGATTGTGACCTTAACCTCGGCTACCGGACGTTATCAGGTTCGAGGTATGAGTTCTGAGGAATTCCCCGAGCTGCCGGAAGTTAACACATCCGTTGCGGTTCATATTCCTGTAGAAGTCTTAAAGGCTGGATTGCAGGGTTCTTTATTTGCCACTAGTTCTGATGAAACTAAGCAAGTGCTGACGGGGGTTCACCTTACTGTACAGTCGGACAAATTGGAATTTGCTGCTACCGATGGTCACCGACTAGCAGTTGTGGAAACTAATCGGAGAATAGAGGAAAGTGCAACGACTGAAGCTACCCAAGAATTGGATGATCATGATTTACCCGTAGAATTTACGTTACCAGCTAGAGCGTTACGGGAGTTGGAGCGGATAGTATCTAAGGCTGAAGCTCAGGATATTATTGCGATTCAGTTTGAACCTGGTCAGATTGTTTGTCAAGGGGGAGAACAGCGTTTAACAAGCCGAACTCTGGAAGGACAGTACCCTTCCTATCATCAGCTGCTTCCCAAACACTTTCAGCGTCAGATCATTCTCGATCGCCGTCAATTACTGAGTGCAGTAGAACGGATTGCAGTGTTGGCTGATCAGAAAAATAATATTGTCAAGTTTAATATCGATAGTGTTAACCAGCGGCTTCACCTCTCGGTAGAGGCAAAAGATTTGGGTAGTGGTCGGGAGTCAATGGAAGTTCAAATATCGGGTGATAGTTTGGAAATTGCTTTTAATGTTAAGTACTTAATTGATGGCTTAAAGGCGCTTTATACCTCTGATATTCAAATTCAGATGAATGAAGCTAATAGTCCTGTGATTTTTATGCCTCTAGGGGGATTGAAGATGACCTATTTGATTATGCCAGTTCAGATTAGGAAATAGTAACAGAAGAGTGTGGGAAGTGTGGGAAGTGTGGGAAGTGTGGGAAGTGTGGGAAGTGTGGGGAGATGGGGAGATGGGGAGATGGGGAGATGGGGAGATGGGGAGATGGGGAAATAGCGAGATAGCGAGATAGGAAAAATTTTTATAGCTCCCGACTCCCGACTCCCGACTCCCGACTCCCGACTCCCGACTCCCGACTCCCTTCTAAATTATGGATTTAACTGCCAAACTAGTTATTTTCCAAGGCTCTATCTTAACTACTTTTCCATCAGCTGATGCTTCTGATAAACTAACAGGTCTTTCCAATAAGTCAACTGGGTGAACTATTTTCAATCCTAAATCACTGACTAAGGATAAATTTGCTGATTCCCCATGAGATTCATAACATCTGATAATCCATTGATCAGGGATATGTTCGGATTGTTTAAGTGCAATCAAAATTAGAGTCTTAGCTGACAAATTTAATAGTTGTCCGGTTGATGGTAAAGAAGGTCTACTATTATTACTGACATTATTACTGAAAATAGAACTATTAGCGGGAGACCAAAGTAAACTTAGAAATGGTAAGTTAAGCTGGTATGCTAGGTGAATTGTATCTGCAGAACGCCAACTGCCTTGATGAGGATAGAGAGCATAGGTGAATTGGTGGATGCCTTGATCAGTTTCAGGATCGGGCCAAGTGGGAGAGCGAAGCAATGTTAGACGTAATTGGGAAGCCTGGGCATCATAGCCGTATTTGCAATCATTAAGCAAACTGACACCATAGGTTTGATCACTCAAGTCTGCCCAACGCAGAGCAGGTACTTCCCATTTAGCTTGCTCAGCAGGGGTTTGGGGTCGAGTAGAACGTTGAATTACCCCACAAGGCATCTCATAGGACACATAATCGGCATCAATGGCTAATGGAAACGCAGCTTTGACTAATACATGGCGTTCCTGCCAGTCTACGGTAGTGGCAATTTTGAGGACTGGGGATTCTGCTGAGAGGATATAGTCCTGACAAAATTGCGATCGCATTAGCCGACGCACCACTCGCAAACGCTTACGCAATACTCCGGTTTCAATCCACTCGATCCCGATCAGCTCAGTGCTCGGCAAAGGATGGTCAGCATAATTTGGGTCTATATTCCATGCATCCCAATATTGACCACTATCCTCGAAAGCTTGTAGCTGATTTCCAGGACCACTAAGCACTTCCCGCTGATTAACCTGATCGAAGACACTACTTAAATCTCCAGTTTCTGGGTCTACCACCACTCGTAGGTATTGATTCTCTAATACGAAATCTTCAATCGGGAGTTGGGAATCGGGAATTGGGAATCGGGGATTGGAACCCACCCCTAACCCCTCCCAGGAGGGGAACGGGAATCGGGAATCGGGAATCGGGAATCGGGAATCAGGAATCGGGAATCGGGAATCGGGACGTAGCTCTAACTTCAAGTGCTCAGTATTGCTGCACAACCAAAAAACACGATATCCTACCGAAGGAATATTACTGGCTAGAAACAGCAATTCTATTTGAGAATAGGAGAGATTGTCATTGTTATTGTCATGGTTTTGGATGTGCTGGGCTTGATCGTGCTTAACTTGAGAGACTATCTTTTCCCCAAAACAGTCATACACTTCCCATTCGATTGACCCGACCGGTAAAGAAACAGGTAAAGAAATAGCTAAAGAAATAGCAATTACTTCTGAACGCTGCCAATTGAGAGGATTAAAGACAATAATGGCTTGAGCATGGGGTTTCGGTGGTGGTGGCAGGGTGATCTTGGATGCGATCGCATTTAATGATTCCTCCAATATCTCCCCGGTCACCTCCTCGACTTCCTGCCAAGCCTGATTAGCTTCTACAAAGACTTCCGGAATCGATGTTCCTGGTAAGATATCGTGAAACTGATTAAATAACACCTTTTTCCAGGCTTCCTCCAGTTCAGTCTTAGGATACCCTTGTCCTGTCGCAATGGTTTTCAGGGCAGCAAACAGTTCTGCTTGGTACAACAACCCCTCACAACGACGTAGATAGCGCTTTTGGTCAGCGTGAGTGGTATAGCAACCCCGATGGAATTCTAGATAGAGTTCATCATTCCAGACCGGAATCTCTTTAGTGGTTTGGCTTTGGCCTTTCCCCCCTCCGCTGTCCTCTGTTCTGATTTCTTCTTCCCCCACACTTCCGACACTAAGGTTCTCAATACAACCTGCAACCTTGGCCAAAAGGCCACGCTTTCGGCAAAGCCGACGCTGCGCGAACGCGAACAACCTGCTAACCTTCAACCTACTAACCTTCAACCCGCTAACCTTGGCCAAAAGGCCACGCTTCGCGAACAACAAATACTCACTGGCGGTGGTAAATTCCAGCTTTGGGAAGAATGGGGATTTTTGCCAACGTCTTGCTACTTGTAACATATCCCTGGTGGGACCACCGCCATGATCTCCGACACCAGGTAACCAAAATGCCTCCTTGAGTGAGGTTTGAATTTCCCAATCAATGGCGTAGCTTGCCATAGTAATGGGATTTGTATCCATCACACCAGCAACGTTAGGGGGAGACATCAGGCTGAAGATTTGGCTGCCATCGGGAGACTGCCACCAGAAAGCACCATAGGGAAATTTGGTGGTATCGTTCCAGTGCAGCTTCTGGGTCACGAAGTAGTCAATTCCACCCTGTTTGAGTAATTGAGGTAGTTGCCAACAGAAGCCAAAACTATCCGTTACCCATGCCACTGTGGTTAACTGACCGAAGGTTTTCTGGACGTAACGTTGACCATAGAGGATTTGTCGGACTATTGATTCACCATCAATTAGGTTTAATTCCGGTTCTACCCACATCCCCCCCACAATTTCCCAACGACCAGCTGCAACTTGTTGTTTTATCCGTTTAAATAAATCAGGGCGATGCTGTTCTATCCAAGCATAAAGGGCAGGGGTGGTATGGCAAAAGGTGAAATCTGGAAATTCTTGCTGTAGCTTTAATACTGATTCAAAGGTACGCACAGCTACGTCCCAGGTCTCGCTGACTGGCCATAACCAAGCCAAATCAAGGTGAGCATGACCTAGCATTTGGATAGAGTTTTGACTATTTTGAATTCTGAAGTTTGAATTTTCAATTGTACTGAGTTGTTGGCGCAATCGGGTAAGCGATCGCATAAATTCTGTCGGCTGTGACACCATTTCCCAATCAATCTCAGCCACAGCCTTAGCTAGAGTCCCTAATTGTTCTGGATCAAAACTAGCGCTATACTTTTGTAAGACAGTCAATTCATCAGCTACAAAGCCTGGATCGATATCATTGGTGGCTTCGTAGAGGATTTGCGATCGCATTAATCCGCCGATATCATGACCAGGACTAACCAACCTGAGGGCTACGGCAAACTCTTCCCCTGGCACTACTGCTGGATTTAGCAGCATCCGTGTGGAGGAATCAAATAAATCCCCCTCTTGTACCAGCTGACCGTTGACAAAAATCTCAGCGGATTCTGCCCACCACGTCAACACTAAACGTAATCCTAAGCCAGCTAAAGGATAGCGCTGCAAATCCTGGGGCACTAGGAATCGTTGACTCAACCAGATCACTTGTCTTCCAGCAGACCAAGTAATGTAATCCTTGTCATTACGTTGGGCTATTGACCAATTGTTCCAGCACTCTGGTTGAGTGGCCACAGGATAAGGAATATCTTCTTTACAGTATCGCCAACCCTGCTGAACATTGGTTTGAGTTAAAGCACGGAGTTTTGCGATCGCATGATTAATCCCATCAATAAGCCTAATCTGATCCATTTGGTTTAAGTAATTTGAATAAGATTAGTCAAATTGTCGCTAAAATCAATGGCACCGACTATGATTAATTTGTTATTGGTGGTTTATTGAAAGTTATCAGCTATTAGCTATCAGCTATCAGTTATCAGCTTTCAGCTTATGGGCTACGCGCACGCTACTTGAGGTGCTATCAGCTTTCAGCCACAGGCCAACGGCTGAGCACTGAGCACTGACCGCTGAGCACTGACCACTGACCACTGAATGCTTACAATCGAGCTTAAATGTCTATCAGCTAGCTAATCCCTCACCCAAGCAATAATCATCATGTCTTCCCCTGCCAAAGGTCCCTATCGCAGTAGATTGTTTAACTTTATCAATCGACAATCTCAACGGTTTGCTGACCAAATTCAACGTACAATACGGCATTTAAAAGTTGCAGGGGTATGGGGAGGGCAAATTTTACTTTATCCGGTTTACCTGCTGGTGCAAGCTAGTTTATCCGCTGGGCGTCAGATTTCTTCTTCGGTAAAAGCTGGATTGCCCCAATTAAGCACATTTAGCCACGCCCAGCCCCAGGAAAAACCGCCAGAAGCAGATACAGCAATTCAGCGAGTGCTACAAGAGTTGAACCTTGGCAAGTTTACCCTTGAAGCTGATCTAGACAACCTAAAACCGTCTAACGGGCAAGCTGTAACCCTAAATAACGGGCAACCTATCCTACTGGAACGGCAAAGGGGAACATCCCTAAATAACCAGGAACCTGTAAGCCTATATAACGGGCAAGCTGTAACCCCAGCTAAACCCGCGACTAATGAGCATATGCTAATTAAGGGAGTGGCTTGTTTATTGGACAACCGGGGTCTAGTGCTGGTGACAGTGGAAAATCAAATTCTGGATATATTGACACCCCAGCAGCAGCACAAACTAGCATCCAGAATCAGTTGGGAGCTGGCTGACTTACTGCGTAAATGGCGTTTAGCCCACTCGTTAGACGGCAAAAAAGCATCCCCTTCCCTTGCTACCTTAGATCACCCCCCTATTTTTCCACCCATCAGGCTATTCTGGCGATTAATGGCCTGGGTGCAAACTAGTCCTGTAGCGATCGCAATTAATCTGTTCGGGGAATCGAGGATCATTCCAGCTGTTTCCAACCGTCAATCAGCCACCTCTGAGCACCGACAACCTAAACCTTCCAAACCACTCAATCTATTACCTTCAAACCCAATTGAGAACCTATTAACTTCCCTGGATAACAAATTCCTGGAACTGGAATCACACCAATTAGTACAACGATCGGAAGTTGTGGTTAAACTGAGTAAGCAAATCCCCCTAACCCTGCGCCAGAGTACTAATCAGCTGATTCAAGCCCTACAAAAACCATTTATTAAGGGTGATAGCTCAGAGGAGGTAACCGCAGGGTCTGAAACTAACCGATTTAAACTCTTAAGCTTAATCTATGCTGCTATTGACTACTTCTTTGGCAGAACATCATCTAACTTTACTTTAAGTAGTTCCTCAGAACAATCCGAAATTGCTTCTGGTTCTGGAAAGGTTTTACCAGATTTCTACCCAGAAGCCCATCAGCTATCAGGAGATAATTCCCCTCCACTTTCCCCGTCATTAAAACCATCCACCTCAAGACCATCTCGGTCTAAATCAGATGAACTTGATCCTTGGTTATCCGATAATGATTTATGGGGCAACCCAGATGGATCTGACCAGCCCGAAAATTTATCTTCCTCAACCTCCAACTCCGGAAATCAGGCACAATCACCGGTTGCTAATAGTAAATCTAGACATCAGTTACCAGAAGGATTCAACAGCAAAATTCCTGTGAAGTCAGAAAAGTCTATTTGGATTCTATTTAAGCGATACCTGAACTTACTAAAGGCTCCAGGTAAGCTAATTATTTCGAGAACTAAATCTTCAAAAGTTCAACCAAAACCATCTATCAGCCAGAATAAAAATTCCAGGACTGAAAAATCACCAGACCTGTCCCAAATTCAGGATAATTTAGGAAAAACTACTCCCAAAGAATATCAAGATCAACCGCTAGCAGTTGTTAAGTCTGGTAGCACCCAGGTTAAAGGATATAAGGGAGAAGAAAATAATGCGATCGCTAACTCTAGAAACGATAGTGATGTAGAGCCAAATCAAGAATGGATTGAAACTAAAGCAACTCCAGAAGGATATATTAAGCATCCTTTAGAACGAGTGTTGGAGTGGTTAGACATCACCATGCTTTGGATAGAAGAGCTAGTGGTTAAAATTTGGCGGTTGCTGCAACGGTTGTGGCCATTTTGAAAAAAGGGAACAGGGAATAGGGAATCGGGAGTCGGGAGTCGGAACCCACCCCTAACCCCTCCCAGGAGGGGAACGGGAATCGGGAGTCGGGAATATGGCATCAAAATTCTCGGCATTCCTACACGGATTGCTATATCAATGATCAGCATTCAGCTATCAGCATTCAGCTATCAGCATTCAGCTATCAGTGATCAGCTATCAGTGATCACTGAATACTTACGATGTAAAGCCCTAGGATTCCTCATCCATCGGATTATTACCGACATCGAATACAATCACAAATTTCGCATCAGGCATTAATCGCTTCAGGGCCCATAAATGTCCCTCCGCATCCGACCGGTTGCGAAAGCGAGCAACAACAACTCGCTGCATTTCGGGTAATAGCCTAATGACCACCCATGGATGAAGGCGTTCCGAATAACTCATAATCAAACTGTCTCCTTTTTTAGGGGAGCCAGAGCTAGCCCGTAGATTTTGGACTTTCGCCGGGCTAGCTCTTGACTCTGGGCGTCTCAGCGCCCACCTTTATAGTATAGCACAAATAACCTTTTATTATAACATATTTTGAAAAATTTTGTAAAAAACTGATCGGGAGTCGGGAATCGGGAGTCGGGAATCGGGAGCAGGGAAACTATTGCCTCTTGCCTCTTGCCTCTTGCCTAATCAATATCAGTAGAGTGGGCATCCTGCCCGCCCGACAATAAGCATGACACTGGCAAGATGCCAGTTCTACAGCAAGATGCCCGCCCGACAATAAGCATGACACTGGCAAGATGCCAGTTCCACAGCAAGATGCCTCTTGCCTCTTGCCTTTTGCCTATTGCCTTCCCTACCATGACTCCTCAAGTAAACCCTTCAACACTTCTTCTGTAAAAGGATTCTTACCAGCCCGGAGCTCATCTATCCATTTTTGTCGTTGTGCTTTCAACTCATCATCATCGATCCAATCTACAAATGCCTGAAAATATGATATGGCTCCTGCGGTATCCCCAGTCAGAGCTTTAGCTAAACCACGACTATCCAGAATACCTCCATCTTCAGGTTCTTTTGCTACTGCTTTTTCACAGGCATCCATGACATCAGCAGCATATCCATGGAGGCTACCAAACCAACAGATTTCGTTCCAATCATAAGCAGAAATTTCTAGGTTTGGATCTAGTTGTTGTGCTTTTTTATAGAGAGATAGGGCTTTGGTTAATTCACCTTGTATTGCTAACTGCTTACCTTGTTTAACTTTAGTGGGTGCTGCTAGCTGTTTGGCTTTTGTCTCTGGCTGTAATTCTAGATTAGGATTTAATTCTTTGGCTTCTTGAAACTTAGCAATAGCACCCTCAACATCCCCCTCTTCTGCTAACTGTTCACCTTTTGTAAAAAGAGCGATCGCTTTTGCCTTTGCCTCTGGCTCTAATTCTAGCTCCGGATTCCATTCTTGGGCTTTTTGGAACTTAGCAATAGCACCATCCACATCCCCCTCTTTCGCTAACTTCTCACCTTGTTTAACAAGACCGGGAGCTACTGCTACTTTGTCAACTGAATCTTGACATGAGCTTAAGCTTTCTAAATCTTCAGGATGCTCCACAAAGTAATCTTCAAGCAACTTACAGCCCCTAGCCAGCATCTCACCTAAATTTTCAACGGCCCAGAGTCTGACCATACCGTCCGATGATGCCGTAGCTAGCATCTTACCATCTCGGCTAAAGCTTAGACTATTTACCCGGCCTTGATGTCCTTTCAACAGAGCTAATGGATGAAACAGAGCTAATGGATTGCCCTGTAAATCCCAGAGTCTGACAGTATTGTCTCTTGATGCCGTAGCCAGCATCTGACCATTAGGGCTAAAACTTACACTATTTACCCGGTCTTGATGTCCTCTCAACAGAGCTAATGGATTGCCCTGTAAATCCCAGAGTCTGACCGTTTTGTCCCATGATGCCGTAGCCAGCATCTGACCATCGGGGCTAAAACTTACACTTAATATCGAGGATTGATGTCCTTTCAACACAGCTAATGGATTGCCTTGTAAATCCCAGAGTCTGACAGTGTCTGATGATGCCGTAGCCAGCATCTTACCATCGGGGTTAAATTTTGCATCATATACGAAGGATTGATGTCCTCTCAACACAGCTAAGGAATTGCCCTGTAAATCCCAGAGTCTGACAGTGTCATTTGATGCCGTAGCCAGCATCTTACCATCTCGGCTAAAACTGACACTAGTTACCGAGTCTTGATGTCCTTGAAACAGTGCTAAGGGATTGCTCTGTAAATCCCAGACTCTGACCGTATTCCATGATGCTGTAGCCAGGGTTTTACCATCTCGGCTAAAACTGACACTATTTACCGAGTCTTGATGTCCTTGAAACAGTGCTAATTGATTGCCCTGTAAATCCCAGAGTCTGACGGTTTTGTCATTTGATGCCGTAGCCAGCATCTTACCATCTCGGCTAAAACTGACACTAGTTACCGAATCTTGATGTCCTCTCAAAAGTGCTAAGGGATTGCTCTGTAAATCCCAGACTCTGACCGTATTCCATGATGCCGTAGCCAGGGTTTTACCATCTCGGCTAAAACTTACACTTGATACCGAGCTTTGATGTCCTCTCAACACAGCTAAGGAATTGCCCTGTAAATCCCAGACTCTGGCTGTTTTGTCGTGTGATGCTGTAGCCAGGGTTTTACCGTCGGGGCTAAAACTTATACTATTTACCCAGTCTTGATGTCCTCTCAACACAGCTAATTGATTACCCTGTAAATCCCAGACTCTGACAGTTGTGTCCTCTATTTTGTCCTCAGTCAGAGGATTATCATGTGATGCCGTAGCTAGCATCTTACCATCTCGGCTAAAACTTACACTTCTTACCCAGCCTTGATGTCCTCTCAACACAGCTAATTGATTGCCCTGTAAATCCCAGACTCTGACAGTTTTGTCCTCTGTTTTGCCCTCAATCAGGATCGTACCATCTGATGCAGTAGCCAGCATGTTACCATCGGGGCTAAACCTTATTATAGTTACCGGCTGTTGATGTCCTTTCAACAGTGCTAGTTGCTTGCCCTGTAAATCGAAGAGTCTGACAGTTTCGCCCAATGGCGTAGCAAGCATGTTACCATCGGGGCTAAACCTTACACTATTTACCAAGCCTTCATGTAATCGAAATTTTCTGTTTTCTTTGAATTTACTCAGACTCTGGTGTAAAGCATAGATAGGAATAATAGCAGGATAGTTATCCAAAGAGCGACCATCTTTGACTATATTAAATAGCTGTTGCCCAGTCTCCATAGCTGAGTATAAAAGCTCTCGATCGCCATAGTAACCATTATCCCCTGGTAACCGTCGTAAAATACTAAGCGCTTGTTGTTCTAGTCGCGCACCTGTTTTAGCTTCTTGTATGTTTTTAGCAGTTATCATAGCAATAATTATTGCTACAACTGAGAACAAACCCAGAGTAATACCCCCTATTAGTATAGTTCTCTTGGCTTTCTCTTGAGCTTCAGTTAACGTATCATTCGCCTTAGCTAATATTCGACTTTCTTCTGCCAATACCCGGCGGTCTAATTCCTGACCAGCTGCTAAAAACTGATAATCCAAATCGCTCAAACTTTTACCCCTAGCCCAAGCTTGAGCATCCTGTAAGGCTACCCCCCGCAACAAACGGGATTCATCCTTACACCCAGACTCAACCCAAGCGGTAAAGGCTTCAGAATAGGGACGCAGTCTCGCTAATTCTTGCTTAACCCAATCGCGATCAAAAACACTGCCATAAATCCGGTTGTTAACTTTTAAATACCCATCCCGCTCCACTACCAACCCCGATAGTCTTAATTCCGTCTGTTCATCACTGCCATCAGCGGCAAGACTACCCTGATCTAATACCTGCTGATACAATCCCAACAGCCTACTCGCCCGTTGCTCATTTCTGAGAATGCGATCGCGTATGGTCTTCAAGTGCTCTGGCTTATCCTGAGATACCCAATTGTCAATAATCTGGGTACGGGCGACCTGTGCAACTCCAGTTCCCCCCTTGTTAAGGGGGGTTAGGGGGGATCCCAATCCCGAAGTGCTGTGGATGGATCCCCCTCCAGAATTTCCCTCAACTCCAGTTCCCCCCTGGTTAAGGGGGGTTAGGGGGGATCCCAATTCCGAAGTGCTGTGGATGGATCCCCCTCCCGTCCCCCTTAATAAGGGGGACGCCAGAGCATCGTCCACCATTAACTTACACAACTTCTGGGTCAGAAACGGTTGTCCCCCTGTCCAGGTCAATATCTCACCTAACACCTGTTGAGGATTATCCACCTTCCCTACCAAACCAGGGAGCAGTGGTGTTTTCGCTTCTTCAAAGGTAAAGCCAGTCAGTTCAATATCCCGACCAATATTAAACGGAGTGCGCTGTTTATCCTGAATCAAATCCGCTGGAGTTGCTACTCCCAGCAAACAAAAACTCAGGCGATTGTAGACAGGATTTTCGGCTCGTTTGTTATAACAACTGCGAATAAAGGCAAAGAAATCATCTTTAAACGCTACTTTAATAATACTGTCAATTTCATCTAGAAATATAACAATAGTTTCCGAAATAGTTGCCAACAATACCGATTCAATAAACTTGCCAAACCCTAACAATGGAGCGATGTGTTCTGTATCTCTAAACCAAGCTTCTTCATCAAAGTTACCTGATAGCTTAAACTGAGACACCAGCATCACTATCAAGCTTGAATACCACATCTCTACGGGTATATTCTCTTTCCCAATCATGGTAAAATCGATACAACCACAGGCTACTCCTGCTTCCTGGAGACGCTTCATAGTTTGTACCCGCAAACTCGATTTACCCATCTGTCGCGAGTTGAGCACATAACAAAATTCCCCAGCCATTAAAGCCTGAAAAATTTCGGTATCAGCTTTTCGCAGGGCATAAGTTGTGGTATCTTGAGGTAAACTTCCGCCAACTTGGTAGATTGTTGATTGGTTGGTCATGATCAAAAAGGGAGTAGGGAGTAGGGAGTAGGGAATAGGGAACAGGGAACAGGGAACAGGGAACAGGGAACAGGGAATAGAGAACAGTAGTGAAGATATTGGAGTAGTATTTGGTTTTATGCTAAAGGGATACAGTATTGGATTTGATGATATAGTTATAGAGTTTTACAGGATTTATTTACTCTTCCTATTTCACTGCTCCCTGCTCCCTGCTCCCTGCTCCCTGCTCCCTGCTCCCTAACTAGAAAAGCCTGTTACTAAAATACTGACGATACAAATTATATCGAGGAATACAATCGTTCCCGATTGCTCTGACTAATCCCAGACTTTCTAACAGATACGTTTCCTTATAATCCAGACGCACAGCTTTAGTAGTTGTCAGTAACTTTTTGAAAGGGTTTAGTAAATTGGGATGGAGAATTAGATTATTTAAAAGTTCTCGCAAATGATGACGATAAATCCCTGATTCTGTCGGGGCGGTTTCTAAAAGATGCTCCATGGTCATGTTGGTATTTTTGCTAAGAGTAGAGAAAGCCAGCGTCAACAAATAAGGATGTCCGCCTACCATACCCATTAATTTTTGCCCTGATTCAATGGATAACTTTAAACCATAACGCCCAGCTAAACTCTGAACTTTATCTAAGTAAAAATTCGATAACTCTACTGCTTCTCCCACATTAAAAGGAGACTGATTGATATCTAATTCAATATAAACCTCTGTAGAATAAACCACAATCAACCGCAGGTTTTTCCAAAGTTGATTATTTTTAGCATCCTCATGCCACGTGCGCAACAAACCTAGAAATTCGCCAGCTACTTCTGGATAAGGAAACACTCGGTCTACTTCATCCAAGCACAAAACTACAGGACTGGATAAAGACGGTAACAGATACTGCTCAAAATATCGTTGACAATTTACCTTACTATATAACCGTTTACTCCAATAATTATCCAACTGGTCTGATAAGCCCAAATTGTCACCAAATCGCACGGAAAACGACTGTAAAAATACATCCAAATCATGGCAAGGTAACTCATTCAGATTCAAATAAACCGTGCGATAACCCCGAGACTTAGCATAACTAAGAATCCGATTACTGAGTAACGTTTTCCCCATCAGCTTCGGTGCTTTAATCCGAATTAGCGCTCCTGGTTGTAAAATCTTTTGATAACACTCAGCATCTTGGAGACGTTCTAGATAAAAGTATCCAACTTGAGCAGTTGTCTGTGGTTGATTATTGGTTCTATTTGTGCTATTATAGTTGTTATTATTTGTTGGTAACTTAATACCCAGTAAGTTTAAAAATTCTGGTATAGACTGAGGGCGATCCCTTGCCACCAAATTCATGGCCTTGAGAATGGCTCGATTTATGCGATCGCTAATCTGGGGATTAAGATGGTTTGGTGGTGGTAATACAGCTCCCTCAACCCGCTCGTCAGCTGTTACTGGTTCATTTCCAGTTAAGAGCACATACAAGGTAGCGGCCAAAGCATAAACATCGGTGTAGGGTCCCTGTTGCCCACGGAACTCATATTGTTCCAGAGGAGCATAGCCTGGAGTAAAAGCAGAAAGATGAGTTTGCTTAACCCCAGGGACAAACTTAGTGGCAATACCCAAATCAATCAACACCGCACCAAAACCATTGTTCCGCACCATGATATTATTAGGTTTAACATCCCGATGGAGCAACCCTTGCTGATGAATGTCCCAGAGGGCGCTACCAATTTGCTGGATGTACAGCAAGGCTTGCTCTTCTGAGAGGACACCCTGCCGTTCCACCAGAGCCGACAAGGTTTCCCCCTCGATGTATTCCATGATTAGGCAGGGTAGTTCACCTTCTCGGATAATTTCTTCAGATAAGCGGACTAGATGAGGATTACCACAGCTACATTGGGCTAATTTTACGGCTTCATTGGCGAAAATTTTCCAAAATTCTAATAAATTATCTTGCCGGAGTACATGATTAAGGATAGTTTTGATTACTATGCGATCGCCTGTTTTAGTTCGGGCTAAATAGGTAATACCCAGCCCACCTTCTCCTAGTTTTGTTTCGATGGTGTACTTACCGTTCTGTAGCCGATAACCAGGGGGCCAGGTAAGATTACTTACGCCGTAGCCGTGGTTAGGTGCCTGAGTAGTTGAGGGAGGTTTGTAGGGAGCATAAGGCTCTCCAAGCGTAAGATGTATGGCTTGTGTGGTGCTGCTATGACGAATTTTAGGGGAATTAAAGAAGCGTTTAACTGCATTTAACCGCTTCTTTAATTTCCCACAGACTGACCGATGCTTATGAGTCTTCATTGGAGATGCCCAACCTATCCAGGAGCTTAATTTGGTAGGGTTTATATTTCCACACAAATAATTTTAACGTTTCTGATAACTATCAGAGCCATTCGATTTGCTTCACCCTACTTCCGACTCCCGACTCCCGACTCCCGACTCCCGACTCCCGACTCCCGACTCCCGACTCCCGACTCCCGGCTCCCGACTCCCGACTCCCTACTCCCGACTCCCA
>NZ_JAAHHU010001070.1:0-1719 GCF_010672095.1 Moorena sp. SIO3I6
CAAGGATGAGTATGGCGGTTCTCTGGAAAATCGAGCTCGTTTCTTACTGGAGATTATCCAGGCAATACGCAAAGAGGTAGGAAACGATTTTCACCTCCAGGCAAAAATCAGTGCAGTGGAATACAACGATGCTGTGATTCCTTGGGACAAGCCTGGGAATACCCTGGAAGACTCTATCCAAATCTGCAAGTGGGTGGAGGAAGCTGGAGCAGATGCGCTTCATATATCCACTGGAAGCTTATTTCCCCACCCGTTGAACCCACCCGGTGAGTTTCCCCAGGACGAAGCATCCCGATGGTACGAGATCATGCTCGGAAGCGGTATCTATACCTTCCGCAATTACTTACTGTTCCGGTATCGATTCCTATTTCCCCTCTTCTTGTTCTTATGGAACCGAGTTTACAGAAAGGATCGGACTCAGCCGATTATCGGCAAAGATGTACAGGATAAAGCCTTGGACGACTCCTTCCGGGAGTTTGTATCAAGTCAAACCATGCAAGAACTCCTAGATAAATACCAAGGTATTAGCATCAGTGATGCTAGGGAAATCAAAAAGCATGTGAATATCCCAGTCATCTGCACGGGAGGTTTTCAGCAAGCATCCTACATCCGTGAGGCGATTAGTGAAGGATTCTGTGATGCAGTTAGTATCGCCCGTCCTCTGGTTGCTAATAATGACCTAGTCCAGCAGTTTCAGCAAGGAAAAGACCTGCCAGACCGACCCTGCACCTACTGCAACAGGTGCTTGTTCAATGCCCTACAAAACCCTCTAGGCTGCTACGATGTGCGCCGATACAATGACGACCACGACAAAATGATTAAACAGGTCATGACTGTATTTGATCCACCGCCATTCTCGTAATTCTTGATTATTTTTATTAATAATGAAGAATAAAAACCTCTTCTAAGAAATAGAAATGTTTCTTTACATCTTATAGAGAAAGCGATAGAGAATGGGATAGAGAATGCGATCGCTTTCCTCGAACGCTTTTTTCTATAGGAGTTAGTATGTTACGGTAAATAGGTTGAGGGGGCACGGCTGTGTACCCCTACAAATGGCGTTTATTTTTGGATACAAGGGTAATTCGTGATCTACTAAATACTTAGCACTGAACACTAACGCACTATTTTATAGATTACAGGTAAGAAATTGATGAGTGAATCAGAAAACCCAACCCTAATCAAGGGTGCTTTAAAAAGCTTAAAGCGGTTTTGGCTTCTTATTATCGGAGTTGTACTGGTCATCACCCTAGTGATAGCTTGGCCGTTGATATCCAACTCCCCAGTTAGATATGCAGATATTAACGACCACTTTAAGTATGGTTCCATCGGCAGCGAGCCAGTGAATGGAGTTCCCTACTGGATCTGGAAAGTACTGCCAGCAATTTTTCCAGATAAGCTACCCGGTGAGGGTTATGCTTCATTGGGCTTTATCTATGAACCAGGACAAGACAGACCCATCGGCTTTTCAAAGCGTCGGATGTTCGTTGACCGTGTTGGTTTAAATTGTGCAGTTTGCCATGCTGGTACAGTACGAGATACCCCTGATAGTACACCCAGGGTAATCACCACCATGCCTTCCAATACGGTCAATCTATCGCGGTACATCAAGTTCATCTCCGAAGTACCATTTGATCCACGATTCAACCCTGACCGGATTTTGGCAGAGATTGCAGCCCAAGGGGAAAAGTTCAACCCCATCCAGAAATTGATTTATCG
>NZ_JAAHHU010001071.1:0-1717 GCF_010672095.1 Moorena sp. SIO3I6
AATGCTACTGTAGCTGGGTGGCAGGACTCTTCCCGGAAGTCAGCTACCATTGAGTCTGAGTTAGACACTATCGAGCAAGCTCTTCAGGAAAAGGAAAAGTTAATTCAACAACTACAAGTTTCAACATCCGAGCTGAACACAGAGAAGCAAGAGAAGCTAGAGAATGTGGTCGCTTATGAAGAAGTAAAATTTGCTGAGGCTGCCAGTTTACCGATGGCAAAGAAGGTTTCTGGGACTGTGGTGATGGAGAAACCGATAACAGTTATGGAACCGTTAGTAATTACCGAGGAACCAGTGCTTGAAAACCTAGGGATGTCATGGCAGCAGAGTAAGGTAAAAGCTGGAATCTATCAGTTTGCCTCTGCTCAAACTTTTTTAGGCTACACCAAGGGATGCAGTCGGCTACAGGGGGGAACCCCCATTCGCGATCGCATCCAGAATACGTCTTCTGCTTCTGAACAATCCACAAGCATCAGAAATCCTCAAGTTTTGGCGAAAGACATTGTGCTAGTTGAAGCACTCCAAAGTCAAATCTACAACCTATCGGCTCAGCTAGAATCTCTCCAAACATCTCTAAAAGCAGCACCCCAAGTATCTGACCAAGCTCAAGTTGCAGCTTAGATAATAAGTAAGCTATCAGCTATCAGCTATCAGCTATCAGCTAACAAACTATCAGCAGAACTTTATAGGCGGTCTTTACTGTAAAAAGACCGCCTATGACTATAACAAGCATGTTATGTTAATTACAGTTAATCACTTTTAAAGTCAGTTATTTTATGACAGTTAATTGTTAATTAGTAATTGGCAATTTTATTTTTATAAATGATATAGCTTTGATCATACTGTTGATCATGCTTATGAGGTAAATTCAATTTTCTTCCCCCTACTCCCTACTCCCTACTCCCTGCTCCCTGCTCCCTAAAACCCAGCATTTTGTACCTCACCCCATTGATAATTACTATATTAAACTTTGCTCAGAGGCATTTTCCCATCCTTACGCTCAAGCAGATGTGACCTAGAGGATTCCACTAGCTCAATTGCCAGACCTTCCCGCGCCATAACCGTATTAGAAAACTCCTTAACAGCCTGTTCTCCGATATGGTCCAAAAAATCATCATTATGCAGGGGATCATGATGGAAAATGACTAATTTTTTGGCATTAGCAGCTCGAGCAACTTTGATAGCTTCCTGCCAGGTAGAATGTCCCCAACCCATTTTGCTCGATATCTCAGAGTAGTATTCTTCATCGGTGTAGGCAGCATCGTAAATCATCACGTCCGCATTATGGGCTAGCTGCAGGACATTTTTATCGAAACCCTCTTCGAGATGTTCTGTGTCAGTGATGTAGGCAGCTGAATAGCCTCGCCAGTTAACTCGATAGCCAACGGCTTCACCTGGATGGTTCAAGGGTGCATTTTCTATCGTAATCTCACCAATCTTGACTGTTTCTCCAATCTCAAGGTCATGGAACTCCTTTTTTGATTGCATAATTTGCAAGGGAACCGGAAAATTTGGGTGGGTCATCTGATCAGTTAGACGATTCTCGATGGTGGCACCGTTAGGAGCACGGGTGCCATAAATATGAAAACAATTCCTTTTAATAAAGGCAGGGGTAAAGAAAGGGAAACCCTGAATATGGTCCCAATGGGAGTGGGTAAAAAATAGATGAGCTTCTACTGGCATCTCCTTGAGTAGGGACTGTCCCAAAACTCGCAAC
>NZ_JAAHHU010001072.1:0-1716 GCF_010672095.1 Moorena sp. SIO3I6
CACGCACCGTTGATGGAAGCAACGGCTATGATTAATCCTGGCATTATTAGTCATGACACTGACATGGTTAAGGACTGGGAGGGGTGTCTGAGTATTCCCGGCATTCGAGGGTTAGTACCCAGGTATACTCGAATTGAGGTGGAGTATACTAATCGGTATGGTCAGTGTCAGCGGCAACAATTAACAGACTTTGTAGCCAGGATATTTCAGCATGAATATGACCATCTTGACGGGATTGTATTTTTAGACCGAGTCGAGAGTACCCACGAGATGATGAGTGAGGAAGAATATCAGAAGCAGATTATTGCTAAGTTATAGCGATTGTCAAATCCTTTAGTGACGTACTCCCGACGTTGCCCTAACGGGACAACGCGGGCTTCTTGCCAACACCAGGTATTCCTTCGGTTACTCGGCAAGCTTTACTTCTGACGGGACGTCCCACCGCCAAATCCAATATGTTTATTGCCGCATTCACATCACGATCCGCTGTAAAACCACAATGAGTACAAGAGTGGATGCGGTCTTTTAATTCTTTAGGAACTTTTGCTCCACAGTTAGAACAGTTTTGACTGGTATTTCTGGGGTTTACTGCCTTCGTGATCAGTCCAGCATTTATGGCCGTAGGCCACGCTACGCGAACGGCTTTGACTGACAAAATAGACAGAAATTGCCCCCATCCAGCATCTAATACAGATTTAGCTAGTTTAGTTCTAGTCAGACCTTTAATGTTGAGTTTCTCGTGAGCTACTAAATCGTGCTCATCCAATAACCTCTTTGCAGTTTTAAAATGAAAATATTTTCGAGTGTCAGCTACTTTTTTATGAGCCTTTCCTAGATTGCTGACAGCTTTCTTTCTGTTATTACTTCCTTTCTTCGATCTACTGACAGCTTTCTGAATTTTCTTTAGTCGCTTTTGAGCTTTTCGGTAGTATTGGGGGATGGGCACTTCTGAGCCATCAGACTTTACCAGGAAAGATTTGAGTCCCATATCTATCCCGATAGGGTTGGTAACACTATCTACTGGGATAATTTTTGGTACAGTATCATCTTGAATTGACAGTGTGACGTAATAGCCATCAGCTTTTCGGGTGATAGTAGCTGTCTTTATCTTGAATCCTTCTGGGATAGGTCGATGATAAATCATCTTGACTTGGCCAAATTTTGGAAGAGTCAAAATATTCCCATTTATAGGATTCTTAGATAAAGAAGGAAAAGTAAAGGATTTGTATCTATTTTTACTCTTGAATCGAGGTTTTCCGCTTTTTCTTCCGTTGGTATCCCCTTTTAGGAATCGCTTAAAAGTCAGATCAACTCTTTTAACGCAGTCTTGTAATACGTGAGCATGAATGTCACTGTACCAAGGTCTGTCTTTCTTGAGTTGAGGCAGGGTTCTCTTCTGAGAAAAGTAGTCAGGATTATTCCTTAGATCTGGTAAGTGACAAACAAGAGGACAAGATTTGATAGAACAGCGATTTTGGTCAAACCAATTGAACCTGTCTGCCAATAAATAGTTGTACTGATAACGCAACATGTCCAACCATTTTTCCGCTTTTGATATTTGCGACTTTGTTAATCTTAATCGGTATTGATATGCGGATTTCATTCTAGGCACCTGGCAATAGCGACTTTTTTGATAAGAGCACATTCACTATTAGCATCATTGGTTTGTTGTAGAGCTTAAGCAGTCAGCGGTCAGCGGTCAGCGGTCAGCGGTCA
>NZ_JAAHHU010001073.1:0-1715 GCF_010672095.1 Moorena sp. SIO3I6
CTTTTTCTAGCTCAAACTTGCTGATGTAGCGATTGGCTTTAAAGTAGAGTTGACGGGCAAAGTAGATTCCCATGTTTGTCAATCTCTGGGATTGTGTGCATAAAAAGTTGAGAATCGCCAATAACTCTTGATCTGGACTCAATAAAACTTGCTGACAGCCGTACACTGGCATCACCTCCTCGCTAATTGCTGATTATACTATAAACACGACACATAAATGTGTCTGCCTATTAGGCTCGCTCGGTTTCATCCCCTGCTTAAAAGACAGGGGCTTTCACCATCGCTTCTTGGTAATTGCTCACCGAGCCATCTATTAAACAATTCTTTCAGCAGTCGCTGACGCATGGGTTGGTCTAACTGGGCTGGAATTAATTTTTCTAGGCGCACAATCACGATCCACTCCCCTATTTGTGTTGGTGTCCACAACTGACCAGGCTGACTCAGTTTCAGAATCCGAGCAATCTGAGGGTGGGGCATAGTCATGGGCATCAGACCAATTAATCCTCCACTTTGAGCTTCTGGTCCTTGGGAATATTGCCGTGCTATTTCAGCAAAGGATTGCTCGCCATCCTCCAGCCGATAATACAGTTCCCGAGCGACACCTTTATGCTTAACGCGAATCAAGGAATAACTAACCTGATCTAGCTGCTGTTTGCGCTCGAGAAAGTAAGATTCTAGTCGGTGACCCCAGGTTTCTTGTTGGAATTTTTCAAGTTTTAGCTCACGGGTTGCCAAGGTTTTTAATTGGTTTAGAGTGATCTGATGATTCTCACACCAAGCCTGACGTGCTTTGTCATCCGTGAGCTTATTTTTGCCATAAAACCGCTCTTCAGCACTAGTTTGCTCTTCTGGGGTGCAGCTGATCTCAGCGATCGCATGGTCAATAATAATTTCCCGGAATAGCTGAGGCAGCAAAAGGTATCGTCTCAGCAGGGGAATAATTTCTGATGCTGTAATAGTTTGATTACCAACTTGTAAAATTTCGTTCATCAGTCTTTTCTCTAAAATCGTAAGTATTCAGCTATCAGTTATCAGCTATCAGCCATCAGCTATCAGCTATCAGCCATCAGCTATCAGCTATCAGCTATCAGCTATCGGCTATCAGCTATCAGCTTTTGAATAAGCGATGCAGCGCGGTCTTGGGGAGCCAGTGCGGTCTTGGGGGTCTCCCCCATGAGCAACTGGCGTGGTTTCCCCCATGAGCGACTGCATCAAGACAACAGGTAAGCTTTGTTTAATCTGTTTGAAGAAAACTGTCTAGTTCTGCAAATCCGTTGCCTTAAGCATTAAGCTGAGGGCTGACAGCTGACGGCTGAATGCTTAGTGCAATTATCATATTGACTTGATAGTGATAGCTGTTGAAATTAATGACTTGTTTCTCAAATATGAATTCGCTATAGTCCGCTAGGTCATCAATTCCTAGCAAGTTTAAAATAATTTCAGTTATAAGCCAAACGATGATTTTCTGCCACATTACCCTGTCCTCTTTACCTGTCTAGTTTTAGAGTAATGAGCAGAGCCAGGAATACTGTCTCATTTTTTGCATCAGTTTTTGAATCAAGTGTTTTTTTTCAGCTGATTTGTTTGATTTTTATTAGATTATTTTAAGGCTGTATTCAGATTAAGTTTAAGTTACTTTCAGATTGACCAATAAATAGAGATACTCAACAAGCTTAGGGGTGGTTATAGCATAGTATTGAAGACTATTTATCTCA
>NZ_JAAHHU010001074.1:0-1715 GCF_010672095.1 Moorena sp. SIO3I6
TTTACAAAGTAAATTGCTCCTGCTGATTCCCAGTGAGGAAGAGTCCTTTGGCTAATTTTAAGATTTTTGAACTTTCTGAAACTGGTATAATTCGTAGAACTGGCATCTTGCCAGTGATAATTATCACTGGTAGAACTGGCATCTTGCCAGTGATAATTATCACTGGTAGAACTGGCATCTTGCCAGTGATAATTATTAATCTTTGGTTGAGACCGCCTCGAAGCCTGTGCCCCATAGGATGGATAGTTAGGGGTAGTCATTAGTTACATTTATACAGAAATTAAGGGGTATATTTTTTTATTTTAGTGCCATAATCTTGTGAGTTATAATTATTAATGTTGGGTTGAGGTTATCCAACCGGTAGAACTGGCATCTTGCCAGTGACCTGTTCCGGGAGCACTGGCAAGATGCCAGTTCTACCAGAACATCACCATGGTTCTACCGGTTCAAAGGCCACTGGCTGGAAGCCAGTTCTACCAGAACATCACCATGGTTCTAACGGTTCAAGGGCCACTGGCTGGAAGCCAGTTCTACCAGAACATCACCATGGTTCTAACGGTTCAAAGGCCACTGGCAAGATGCCAGTTCTACACAGGGACTATTCAACAGCCACTGGCAAGATGCCAGTTCTACACAGGGACTATTCAACAGCCACTGGCAAGATGCCAGTTCCACAAAGGGAAAAGGGAAAATAGGGCAAAGGGCAAAAGGGAAACAGGGAAAAGGGTTACGGAGTCCACGCACACCCACATACCACACGAAAACCAATAACGTTGACGAATTGCCTGAAGGCCGGATCAGAGTGGTTGCGAGACCCAGAACGGCAGACCTCAGACCTGTTGACCCAAGAACCGCCCCGCAACAGCCGGTGCTTATTATAATTATCATTATTAATATCAGGCTCATCTTGCCAGACACTGCCATCTCTTGGCGCACCTTGATAGTGTGAGTGCCAATGGTCTGCACACCACTCCCACACATTCCCATGCATATCGTAGAGTCCAAACTCATTGGCTACCTTAAAACTCCCCACTCGGGTTGTTGCCTGAACAGATTTGCCTTTGGAACCAAAGCGATAATTATAGACATAGTCGCCATCATAGTTAGCTAGGTCAGTTGTAATGGTCTCGCCAAAATGAAACGGAGTCGTTGTACCTGCTCGACATGCATACTCCCACTCGGCTTCACTGGGCAAGCGATAAGGGCGTTTCGTATGGTGGGACAGCCGCTCACAAAATTCCACGGCATCATACCAAGAGACTCGCTCTACAGGTAGGTCTTTCCCTTTAAAACGGGATGGATTGGGGTCAAGTTTTCGATTAACTTGGGCTAGGGCGGCCACAGCTTGCCATTGGGCTTGGGTCACTGGGTATTTGCCCATGAAGAAGGATTTAACGGTGACTTGATGCTGGGGACTTTCATTTTTTTTATGCCCCTCTTCGGTTTCTGGGGAACCCATGACAAAACTCCCTTCAGGAATGGCTACCATCTCTAGCTCAACTCCATTCCCTAAGTCTTGGGCAAAACCATAAGCTTGGTGCTGGTGACGGTGGATGATTGGTTCTAGTTTTCTTCTTTTCCTGCCTGTTTGTTTCAACTCAATAGTTGCCACTTCAAACTCAAACGGTTCTAGCTCAATCTGAAAAAGACAGTCCAACTGTTTAGCTAACACTGCATAGTCTCCTCCCAAACGATACAGAACCTTGGTGGCAATC
>NZ_JAAHHU010001075.1:0-1714 GCF_010672095.1 Moorena sp. SIO3I6
CGTTGATTAAGTGCGGCTTGTTCTAGGTAGGAGCCTTCAGAAACTGGAGGGGTATGACTTAGGGAATTCGCGGGTAAAATACCCGAATTCTAACATTATGAACGTTCTCCAGAATTGGTAGAGAAAGTATTGCCTACGGCTTACGCCTATATGTATCGCTACCTAGCTCGATTATCCCTAACTGCTGGTGATGCAGCTAAAGCTGTTCACTTTATCAACCAAGCGTTAGCTGCCAATAGCTCAATCTTCTATCGCGATCCGCGATCGCTTCTGACGCTGGTAGCTGTACGTCTGGCACCACTAGCTAAGTTGGTGATTAAGCGATCACTTGGCTCCGTAGAATACAGAGCAAACAACTAAAAATTTTGTATTAGTCATCAGTAATTGGTCATTTGCCTTTGAGATGTAAGGCTTTTTCATGCAAGCCTTTTGTCCCTTCCAAACCTTGCTAACCTAATGAAACTCAGCTCGTTACTCACAAGTGGGTTCTGGACAACATACGGAGCCCTCGGGACACGTCTGCTGGTATTGCTAAGTAACCTGATACTAGCAAGGTTGCTGTTGCCATCTGAATTTGGGGTGATTAGCGTTGCCTATATTTTTTGGTCTTTCCTGAATTTGTTCACCCAAGGCACCATCAACTCTTTTATTGTCTACAAGGGCATTGAAGACCAGCGTTATTTAAATACAACATACACAATTGCTATTGCCAGGGGATTGATGTTGGCAGTGGCAATGGTGGCGATATCTCCCCTAGCGGCTAACTTTTTCGGTGTACCAGACCTGGTATGGATTCTGATCGTGTTCGCCTTTAATCTGGTGGTGGCTTCTATCCAGTCTGTTTATCAGGGAGTACTCACTAGACAGATGAGGTATCGGGAAATAGCCCATGCGACCATAATCGCCTCGTTAGTGCGAGTAGTCTCTACCACTGGTTGCGCCTTTATCGGTTTGAGCTATTGGTCATTTGTAGTGGGAGATGCGGCTTTTTGGTTTATAGAGTATTGGATTAGTCGTCGTCATGTAGAACACAAATTCCGCTTACAAATTGATCCACAGGCTAGCTCAGAAGTCTTGTCGTTCTGTTTTGGTGCCACTGGCTCCAGTTTGGGATTTTATGTAAATGCCAATGGTGACAACTTTGTCATTGGTAAACTGCTGGGTAATACTAATTTGGGATACTACAACTTTGCTTACCAATTGACCCAGACAATTAACACTGTAATGGGTGAGGTGATTAATCAGGTAGGAATGTCTTCATTCGCCCAGTTAGAGAATGACGAACAGCAGCAAAGTGTTCTAGTCACAATGGTTGAACAAATGGCTTTCCTGGGGGCTCCTCTATACGCCTTATTTTTTTTAGTGGTAGACGATCAGCTCATCTCTATGATATTTGGCCAGAAGTGGGTGCCAGCCTGCCAGGTGATTCCTTGGTTACTTGTGTTTGCTTACTTTAGGCTGATCAATAATTCACTGATTAATATGCTTGCAGCAAAAGGCAGAACTGGGATTAACGCCAAGGTTAACCTTATGATTGCTCCCGTAGCGTTCTTGAGCTTTATCATTGGTGCTCAGCAAGCAGGACTAATTGGGGTGGGAATTGCAGTTGCTTTCGTGCTAGGAATTGTCTGGACAGTCTACTGGTGGTGGGTAGGTTGCCGAGCACTAGGTTGGCCATTGATGAAGTTTTTACTTCCATGCTTTAAAGCTGCTC
>NZ_JAAHHU010001076.1:0-1714 GCF_010672095.1 Moorena sp. SIO3I6
CTCAAAAACCTACCTATTTACCGTCCCGGTCTTTCTCCCCTGTCCAGGGGTCTAGAAATTGGCATGGCTCATGGGTATTTTATCTTTGGTCCGTTTGCCAAATTAGGACCGTTGCGGGATTCACAGATGGCAAACTTAGCTGGTGTTACAGCAGCCATTGCTCTGATTGTAATCGCGACCATCGGCCTATCAATCTACGGTACAGTCACCTTTAAGAAAGAGCTGCAAACTGTACCTCGACCCACATTCGTTACTAGGGTACCTGAGGTACCAGAAACTATCCAAACTGCTGACGGATGGAGTCAGTTTGCTGGAGCTTTTCTAGTTGGTGGCGCAGGAGGAGCGATTTTTGCCTATCTGCTGGTCAATAACTTCAGTATGATTCAGGGAATGATGGGTTAAAATAGTTGCTAAGAAGTCTCAACAAATGCTAGAGTAATTAATGGAGCATTCTATACGCTTCTTAAAACAGGAGCTGTCTGGGGCTAGGAAGCCATGTCAACCCTAACCCCATTATCTCTTTTCCCTAGCTTAGATATAACTAACCGTTCATCCGTCCCATAGTGACAGCCAGGTTAAGTGCAACTTTGACCTAAACTATTGGAACAGACAATATGCCCTCCTTTTGGTTTCAGTTTATTGATAAAATTTAGTGATAAACTAGAAACGACCTAGAGGGCGTTCATAAAGATGGATGCCATAACCACGATGGATGTCTCCACTAGCAACTAGCATTTACTGCTATTGCTGCCACTGTCGGCAACAGATGCCAATGCTGGAGGAAAGGATACTGACTGACTCTACCTCGGTAACCACTAAGCACAGCAAGCATACTACTTAGTTTCTCAACCATCTAGTAAGTATATGCGCTACGCGCACGCTGCGCGAACAGCTATCAGCACTCAGCAAGATTTTGAATCAAGTAAAACTTAGGGATTGAGTTAAAAATTACTTTCCCTTTAACTAAAGGCTGGTTAAAAATAGCTGAGCGCTGAGCGAGCAATCCTTACACCAAGGAGCATGTCATCTTTGTAATTCTGTACATAGATCCCCCCTAGCCCCCCTTAAAAAAGGGGGGAATTAGATTAAAAAGCCCCCCTTAATAAGGGGTAATTAGATGAAAAAGTCCCCCTTATTAAGGGGGATTTAGGGGGATCTGAATCAGGAATTAATAAAATTAACATGCTGCTATTACACCATCTAATCAAAATCAATCAGGAGTAAATAAAAATGTCAAAAATAGGTCTTTTCGTCGGCTCTCAAACCGGTAAAACAGAGGCGGCAGCTGAGGAAATTCAAGAAGGACTTGGCGGTGATGGTGTCGTCACTATACATAAAATAGAAGAGGCTGAAAATAGCGATTTTGAAAAGTACGACAATATCATCATCGGCTGTCCTACTTGGGATATTGGGGAATTACAAGCTGACTGGGATGGCTACTTTGAAGAGCTAGATAATATCAACTTTAGTGGTAAGAAAGTTGCCTACTTTGGAACTGGAGACCAGGAGGGCTATCCCGATAACTTTATGGATGCCATTGGTATTCTAGAAACGAAAATTTCCGAATTGGGGGGTAGCACCGTTGGAATGTGACGGCGTGAGTCGAATGTTCGATCACCTGCCCGTCTTACTGGTGGGTGCCGAATTGACTCGCTTCAAAGAAGCTGCGGAGCTTTATTCCAGCATCGGCACGGGAAATGATCTAACTCAGAGG
>NZ_JAAHHU010001077.1:0-1710 GCF_010672095.1 Moorena sp. SIO3I6
TACCCGACTATTGGTTAATGGTTGATGATTTGCCGACCCTACCCCTTGCTTGTAGTAGGGTGGGCAAATAGTCAGGATTGATGATGAAATTGCCTTCGGTATAGTATTTGCCGACCCTACCCGCTCCGAATGCGTACGCACTTGTCGGGTGGGCAAATAGTCAGGATATATGATGAAATTGCCTTCGGTACAGAATTTGCCCACCCTACCCGCTCCGAATGCGTACGCACTAGATTTATGATCAATTGGTTAATGGTTGATGATTTGCCCACCCTACCTCTTGCTTGTAGTAGGGTGGGCAAATGGACTAGATTTATGATCAATTGGTTAATGGTTGATGATTTGCCCACCCTACCCCACTGAGTGCGATCGCTGATCTGGTAGGGTGGGCAAATGGACATGATTGATGTACTACGGCCAATGGCTGATAGCCAATGGCTGATAGCTGATAGCTGATAGCTGACTGCTGATAGCTGTTCGCGCAGCGTGCGCGTAGCGCATTAGCTGAATGCTTACGTTCTATGTTTAAAATTAAAGCCATCTTGTTGGAGCATAAGCAATGTCCTACAGTGAATTTAAATCCATTGCTGAAGTGTGTAATCGGTTTGACTTAAACATTGATGAGTCGCAAAATTTGTTTACGGATATTGCTCCCGTGGAAGTTAGCGAACTTTTACAACAAATCTTACAACGAAATATTCCTCTCGCCAATGCCATCAATACAGAAAAAGCCCGGTCTGAACTCTTAATCGCTCCAACATTATTAGAAATCAGGGAAATCTTTCATAATGAAGTTGGTTTTTTTTCTGGGTCAGAATTCAATATTGATTCAGAGTTAGGATTAAACGGTTATTGTGACTTTATTTTGACCGCTTCACGAGAAATTTATGAGATTCACCGACCTGTTGTTACCTTAGTTGAAGCCAAGAATGAAAATATTAAAGGAGGCTTGGCGCAGTGTATTGCCGAAATGGTAGCAGCCCAACGATTTAACGAGAGAGAAAATGTCAATTTGCCGATTTTTGGAGCTGTGACAACTGGTCTAATCTGGCAGTTTCTTCGCTTAGAGGGGGTGCTGCTCTGGATAGATCTGCAAGAATACTATATTAGAGACACTGCCAAACTTTTGGGCATTTTGTCTCATCCCTTTCAGGAGTATTTTCGCGTCCGCAATGATAATTAGGTAATTGTATATCGCCTTTCTTATACCCATGAGGTACACAATTTATGGATTTTAGGGAGCAGGGAGCAGGGAGCAGGGAACAGGGAATAGGGAACAGGGAACAGAGAACAGTATGAGTAGGGTGGGCAAATGGACATGATTGATGATCAAATTGTCAAACTCTCAGAATTTGCCCACCCTACGCCTACGCCTTCAACCTACTGATTTGCCCACCCTACCCCTGAAGCTAACCTTCAACATCCCAACCTTCAACCTTCAACCAACTAACCTTCAACCAACTAACCTTCAACCAACTAACCTTCAACCTTCAACCAACTAACCTTCAACCTTCAACCTTAAAAAAAATAGCCGCAGAAATACTATCCACGGCTAGGAATTTACCTTATGTCATTCAGTTTTATAACTTATCCAGACGTGATCCTATGGGATTGGCCGAAGGTCACGCTACGGGATTGGACCGGATGGTTTGGCCGGGGGGAAAACCCCCCAGCAATTTAACGTGTTAACGGAGCCTCAAGTACTTGGTC
>NZ_JAAHHU010001078.1:0-1710 GCF_010672095.1 Moorena sp. SIO3I6
TTTTTCATTGCCCTAGGATCTGGTGATCTCCTTAAAATGTAATTTAAGTTACAACTACTAGTGGATAACTATAACCTACATAGCATTTCCATTTGAGTTGTGAACATAATCCCTTAGGGAAAGGCAAAAGGTAAGATTCAAAAGGCAAGACCTAATCAAGGATATAGGGATTTTGGTAAATCTCAAAAACCAATCATCTTTGTTTACAATTCCTTTGGAAAATCTATCGAAATAATTCTTAAAAAGTTCCTGGGTTAATTTTTGTTAAAATACACCTCAAATGAATCTAAAAAATCAGGTAAAGGATCTTCCCAAAACGGCTATGATTACTGGTGCATCCAGTGGAATTGGTTATGAATTTCCCAAGTTATTTGCTCGCGATGGCTACAAGTTAGTTTTAGTCGCCAGAAATGAGTCAAAACTATCTCAACTGGCCGAGGATTTTAGGGAAAAATTTGGGACATTTGTCAGGGTTATTCCGAAGGATTTGTCAGTTCCAGGAGCTGCACAGGAGATTTTTGACCAGCTCCAAGCGGAAGGGATTAAGGTTGATGCACTAGTCAACAACGCAGGATTTGCTACCTATGGAGCTTTTGCTGAAACAGACCTGGCTACTGAACTAGACATGATGCAGCTAAACATAGTAACCCTGACCCATTTGACCAAATTATTTCTGCCAGCTATGGTGCAACAACAGTATGGAAAAATTTTAAATATTGCCTCCACAGCAGCGTTTCAGCCTGGTCCGTTGATGGCAGTCTATTATGCTACGAAATCCTATGTCCTATCCTTTTCTGAGGCAATTGCCAATGAACTAAAGGGTTCAGGGGTGACGGTAACTACTCTGTGTCCAGGACCAACAGAATCGGGTTTTCAAGCTCGGGCAAACATGGAAGACTCTAAGCTGGTTAGTGGACAAAAGATTATGAATGCTGAAACTGTTGCTAGGATTGGCTATCTTGGTCTGATGAAAAATCGAACTGTTGTTGTCCCTGGTCTCAAAAACCAGTTGCTTGCCCTGAGTATAAGATTTATGCCCCGAAATCTAGTAACCCAAGTGGTGAGAAGCATGCAAGAAAGGAGCCACTAGTTCTGATCAGCCAGTGGATTGAGAAATTCTAGCTTAATAGGTGCGCTTGACCCGTAATTAAATTCGCCACGGGTCGCACCTGCTGATAGCCTTAAGGAAAATAGAAGCAATGGATAAGTCTACTGGAAAGCCTCAAGTAAGATTTGTCAACAAAACAATGAGCAATGAATAATGAACACCTACCCTTCTACCAATGTACTCGACTTGTTACGGCTTCTGGGTAATCTAGCCAGTGGCTTTATCCGTAACCCCGGTGGTTTCGACCTTGAAAAAGTATTAGGGGGTTGGATTGGTGATGTCATCAAACGCTATGGTAGTAAAAATGTCATTCTAAACTTTCTTCTCAAGAAAGTCTTGCTAGTATCTGGGCGTGACTTATCAGACCACATTTTACAAGATCCACCGGACAGCCAAGGCTATATCGAAGGCAATCTCAAGAAGGATGGTATGTCTTTCCTTGCCCCCAACGCCCTCACTATCAGCCATGATCAGCAGTGGCAACGCCTGAGACCTTATAACGAGGGAGTGCTTGGCACAGGTTGCCAGCACCAGTACCAACAGGCTTTCCTCGACCAATCCTAGAAGCATCCCAGCTTACCCCAAGTGAGTTTCGTCAGGAA
>NZ_JAAHHU010001079.1:0-1709 GCF_010672095.1 Moorena sp. SIO3I6
CCAAGAAAGCAAGGGACTTGGCTCTAGTTCGTCAGCACTACTCACAGGCATATAATCAAGTCAGATACTTACTTCTCAAGGGATTATACCAAGTTCCTACTCGACAAATTTCCCTAAACTATGATAATAATATACAAACCGAAACAGAACGGGTGCGCGAACGCGCCGTAACCAAAAGTGCGGGGTGGGAACACGACAGGGCGAATTTATTCGCAGTATATGTTATGGTTCTAAAAATGCGCATCTACGAACCATTGGGGAGGCTCAATTGAATCCCTATATATTCGGTTCTATATACTCATATTCGGTTCTATATCTTCGGTGTATAAATTATGACCTTATCCCTCAAGGCTAACACCGCACGGTCGCCATTCCAGCGCTATTGGGAGTTGCTGTCTATATTAACAGAGCGAAATCTGAAGGGACGTTATCGAGGATCGCTTCTGGGAGTATATTGGTCTTTGTTAAATCCTTTGATTATGACAGGACTATATACAGCAATTTTTGGTGCTACCTTTGCCTCCTATTATGACAACTCAACCATTAACTATATTCTGGCAGCTTTTACTGGGTTGCTTGTCACTAACTTTTTCTCCGCTTCAACCAACCAAGCATTAGTCAGTATAGTTGGTAATGGTGCCCTGTTGAATAAAGTTCGCTTACCAATCAGTGTCTTTCCAGTTTCAACCATTGCTGCTAATGTGTTTCAGTTATCTGTTGGCAGCTTTCCTCTCCTAGCTATTGTCACGTTGCTTACGTCAAAAAGTGTAGTCAATTTGCTAGCGTTGAGTCTTCCGTTAATCGCTTTAATTTTGGTTAGTATCGGCATCGGTTTTTTCGTCAGTGTTCTCTATGTGTTCTTTAGGGATTTACCTTATTTCTACGAACTAGTATGCTTTGTGCTCTGGATTAGTTCTCCAGTCTTTTATCCAGCAGCAATTGTTCCAGAGGCGGTTAGACCCTTTTTGTTTTTAAATCCCTTATTGCCGATTATTGAAAGCATTCGACAGATTTCTTTGTCAGGAGGTTTGCCAGATGTAGGGTTAATTGGACACTCATGCCTAAGTGCCATAGTAATTGTATCCTTAGGCTGGACTTGCTTTCGAGTTTGGCAGCCTCACTTCATGGATTTGTTATAAATGACAGAAGAAGTTATTAGACTCGATCGGGTTTCATTGTGGCGAAGAACCCAAGAAGAGTTTTCCTATGACCTCAAGAAAACCATACTATCGTTTGTGGAGGGAAAATACCGCAAACCTTCCAAGAATTTAGTCCTTGATGACATTCATCTAGCTGTAAAGGCTGGGGAAAAAATCGGTATCATTGGACCCAATGGTTCAGGAAAATCAACCCTGCTTAAAGTTATCTGTGGAATCTTACAGCCCACAAGGGGTCAGGTATGGATCAGAGGTGAAATCGCTCCTCTGATTGAGCTAGGAGCTGGATTCGATCCAGAACTTTCCGTACTGGATAACATCAAACTCTATGGGGTGATGCTAGGTTTCTCTAAACAAGAGATGAAACGCAGAACCCCATCGATTTTGGAGTTTGCTGAGCTAGAAGACTACAAGTTAATGCCAGTCAAGGGATTATCCTCAGGGATGTCAGCGCGGCTAGGCTTTGCCATTGCCACTGATGTACAGCCAGATATCCTAATTTTAGATGAAGTGTTATCCGTAGGGGATCAAAGTTTTAGAATTAAGTGCCAG
>NZ_JAAHHU010000108.1:0-21148 GCF_010672095.1 Moorena sp. SIO3I6
ACCCGTGCTCCACACTTAAGGGGATCATCTGGACGATACATCACCCGACAGGGGCCATTGACCTCCACCGTATGACCGTAAACATTTTTAGAGCCTCGCTTCACCGTAATCACAGGATTCCGGTCCCCCGTCTTGAGATTGTTGCGAATCACCCTCTGGTTAACATGAATCACTGTCTTAGTGTACTCTGTACGCTTTGACCAGTTCCGTTTTGGTCCGCGAGTGCCAGGGGTGACCACCGGCATACCATCAAACAAAGGAATCACCCAAGTTCTGCCCACCTTATAAGCCCCTTTAACTCTGCCCTTGCCCAGAAGGTAACGGACGCGAGTAGCAGAAACACCAAGTAATTCAGCGGCTTGTGCGGTGGAAATCATCATGGCCAATAAACCATTGCTTTAACGATATTATTATAATAACACGATTTTCCATAAAATGCCAGGATTTGGTGAAACTATTGCATTGTCGCCATTTCAGATGGTGTGGGGTGTGGGGTGTGGGGTGTGGGCGCGGGAGGAAGAGGGTGCTAAAAAAAACTATTGCATTGTCACAATCTCAAGTAGTGGGGCAACTGGGATTAGTGAGATTAATGGGATTAGTAAGATACAAGGGTTCCAAAAAACTATTGCATTATCGCAATTTAAAGAAGAAGCTGATCGCTGATCGCTGAATACTTACGAAAATTGCTATAAATAAATCAGGGACTGTGTAATCACTTATGTGCGATTAATTAAACTCTAAATTATAAATTTTCAACTACCCATGGTTCAAACAATTCCTGCAAAAGAGATTACCTTACGTCAATTAAGACACAGATTCCACCTAGAACGAACGGATGATGAACATTTTTTCCGAGAATGGCAAGACGAGTTACCGGAACTGACGGATTTTGAGAAACAATTGCTAGGGCAAGTTAAAGAAGAATATCTGTACTTATCTGAGTCTCCGTTATTGGAAGTGATCTTGAAAATGGTGATAATATCGCCATTACTCAGACTAGCGGGATTTTATCGTCATCCCTTTGAAATTACAGCAGAGAAAGAAGTTAAAATCACCTCCGAAGATGAGGGTATGATTGTTACTGGACGTATTGATATTCTGATTTTTCACCCAGAATTCTGGGTTACTGTTATTGAAGCAAAAGGAACAAAATATGCCTTGGCAGCGGGAATTCCCCAAGTCTTAGCGTATATGTTGGCTAATCCTAATCCAGAGCAATCTATCCTGGGGTTTATCACCAATGGAAATGAGTTTAAATTCCTAAAGATGACAACCCACAAGCCACCTAAATATGCTCAATCCTATACATTCGCTCTTGAGAACAAAGATGACCTTTACACTGTTTTGAGAATATTAAAACGTATTAACCAAACCATCCAAAATCCCTAGTCAGCTTCCAGCTATCAGCATATTGAGGGGGTTTTCCAGGATAACTGATCTACTCGCGCTCCTCAGCTAAATGTCTAAGTTTTCCTGGATGATTTAACTGACTGCTCAGAAGCAGTTGATGTAGCCTCGGCGAGGATATTAGCTGACTGCTTACACTTCCTGAAAAGGACTTTACCTTTTTCACAAAAAGCACTATTATACAAATACTGCTGCCCAGAGCTTACTGGAAGCAGCAGGTGATAGCCAAACAAAAGAACCGATTATCTGTTTATTGATCAGGTTATTGATCAGGTGTGACAGCTGTATACCAACTATGGTATCTTCACCATGGTGGTAATGGGGGTAAGGGTAACTAGACGATGTGGCTGATACCGTGACCGTCATCAAAAACTTCCAACCCTAAGAGGTTATTAGAAAGCACGGTTAATTGCCTAGTAACATCTAACGGAATACACTGCTGAAAGCAGCAACTAGTTTGTTAAAACTACCTAGAGAGTCTAGTTAACTGATGGGATGAACCTATTAGAGACTTAGACCATTGACATCAAATGTCCAGAATATCGATAAAAAGCCATAGATTGAGATCAGGGACTGGCGTTTAAAAAAATACCAATTAAAGTAGGGTGGGTAACCTAACTTAATCTATAAAACTGAAAATAAACCAACTTTTTTTGCCTATCCGAAAAGCTAAAAACTGGTATTTTATATTTTGGCTACTCCCTAATCAGTTGGAGTTGAGATAAGCAGCTTTCCCCAAATCAAAAAAAGAATGGACAAATTATATAGTGTACACCCTAAGTATCTCGAAACAGTCAAATTAGTTTGGAAGCGTAAGCGTCGGGGAAGAGATATAGACCTAGCTAATAAATTAGATTTATCCTTGCCCATTGTTAATCTTTTTCTGATCGGAAAGCCCATTAAAGGTCTTTTCTTTGTAGAAATTTGTCAAGCATTGCACTTAAATTGGCGAGAAATTGCTGGTTTAGATTTACTGGAAACTCCGGTAAAATCCTCAGAGATTGAAGTAGATAGCAATGACGTAGATACCGTAGATATCACCGTAGATACCAGTGATGGGATTGGCCGTAGGCCAGGCTACGGGAATACAAAACCAAAGCCTATCGAAGAGGTAAACACCGTTGATGACGCTTTAGGGGATTTAGTGGATACCCTCAAAGAAATGTTACGTCGCCTCACCCGAAAAGCGGGAAATATACTAAAAGCAGACCGCACCAGTATTTTTTTACTGGATGAGCATAGTAATATCCTCGGTTCCATTGACGCTGATGATGGGAAAGGTGGCTCCCTAGTCATTGATATTCCAGCAGATAAAGGAATTGCTGGTGCAGCTGCTACCTCCTTAAGCATTATTAATGTTCCCTTTGATGTCTATGACGATCCACGCTCTGAAGAAGCGAAAAGAATCGACCAAATTACCGGTTACCGAACCTATACTATGCTAGCTTGGCCGGTGTTGAATCAGCAAAAAAATTTAATTGCTGTGGTACAATTAATTAATAAGTTAAAGCCAGACAGTAATCCCAAGGATGAATTGTATGAAAGAATTGATCTAAAGGGGTTTACCAAAAGAGATGAAGAACTGTTGGCTCAATTTACTCCTTCAATTCTGAGAAATTTAGAACGATGTCAGTTATGTTTCCAACTAGCCCGTAAACTTTGGGTAAATTCAGAAAGCAAATCAGGGATTATCGATCCCTATAATCAAAAACTAATTACTGAACTCCAGGAGAAAGAAAAACAGGTGCGCAAGAGCCTAAAAAAACTAACCAAACTCAACTTCTAGTAATTGTTAATTTTTAGGGTAAAATTTAAATATTTTATAATAGTTTAAATTTTAAATGTTAACGTTTTAGGCAAGCTAAGATATATTTTGCATAATAACTCCAGTACAATCAGATTTAACAAACTTTTCGTGTTGACCGGAGTAGAACACAATGCCAGTAGCAGTTGGAACCATTGAGACCCTAGGTTTTCCAGGGGTACTTGCCGCAGCAGACGCCATGGTCAAAGCAGGGGCAGTGACACTGGTATCCTATGATAAATCTGAGAAAGGTCGGTTTATGGTTAGCGTCCGTGGTAAAATATCGGAGGTAAACGTCGCGGTAGCAGCTGGTCTGGAAGCCGTAGAGAAAACCTATGGTGCAGAGGTGACAGCTTACTATATCATTCCTAACCCTAATGAAAATGTGGACACAGTGCTGCCCATCCACTACACCAGCAAAGTCGAAGAGTTCCGAACATTTTAAACCAATAGGCTTAATCGCTATTTGTCAGCATCGGTAGCGAAGATTCGTACAATAGTTCCTGAGTTTAAAATAATTCAACAAATTCAACAAAGTAAGGAGTTTGGCTATGTCCACAGTGGCGGTTGGATCTCTCGAAACCAAAGGCTTTCCTGGTATACTCGCAGCAGCAGATGCTATGGTGAAAGCTGGTAGGGTTACCTTAGTAGGCTACATCAGAGTTGGTAGCGCCCGCTTCAATATCAATATTCGAGGGGATGTTTCGGAAGTAAAAGCAGCTATGGATGCCGGTATTGCAGCCGTCGAAAAAGCCCATGGCGCTACCCTGGAATCCTGGGTAATCATTCCTCGTCCCCATGAAAACGTCGAGTGTGTTCTGCCCATTGCCTATACTGAAGCCGTTGAACAGTACCGAGAAGCTGTGGAAAATCCCATCATCGGGCCGGGGAACGGTTTGTCTCGTTAAGCTTTTTGGTTGGTTTTAGCTAAGCCCGCACCAACCCCAGGTCTGACCCGAGAGGGGAGCGGCTATAGAATGCGGGTTGAAGCTACATTTGTGTTAGAACCGGGTCCGGTTAACTATGTAAATAATCATGCTACTAATCCTGATGGTTGCACTTCCACAGGAACCACTGGCAAATCAACCCGCACTTTCTGAGCTTGGGGCTGTGCTGCTTGCTCTAATACTTCTACCTCAATATTAACTGCCACTAGATAAGAACCAGTTTGATCTGCCACAGCTTGGGCAATCAAACCAGCAAAGTCTGGCCGTTCTGCCGTAATGGGATCTCGTGACGTACACTGCTCCCATTGGTAGTCGGCATTGGGATTGATGCTCAGAATATAGTGCTTCTTCATGGGGAAAAACCTTGATTAGGGGTTTACATCAGATCAGCTGACCGTCAACTCGCTCTCTTGATTATAGTACAAATATACTAATTTAGGAGTGATCAGTAGTCAATCCTAAGAGGCCTTGCTGCCATTGAGTTTCCTATATCCTTCAGAAAATCGCCAAATTACTACATCAAGGGATGTAATTAGCACTCGTTAAAGAGATAAATATGTAAAATATCTTCAAAATCAGCAGGTTTAATCAGAATTTTGATAAAGCTTGCCCATCCGGTGGAACTTTCAAGGGACACGTTAAACTAATCAAGGCTAAACTAAAAAACGTTAACTAAAACACAAAACCTGATGATTGCAACTGCGACTAGGATAAAACACGAAGTTAAAGACCTGTCTCTGGCACCAAAAGGAAAGCAGCGGATTGAATGGGCTGGACGGGAGATGCCAGTGCTCAAGCAAATTCGAGACCGCTTTGCCCAACAAAAGCCTTTGGAAGGAATTCGTTTAGTTGCTTGCTGTCACGTTACTACGGAAACTGCCCATTTAGCGATCGCACTCAAGGCTGCTGGTGCTGATGCTGTCCTAATTGCCAGCAACCCTCTCTCAACCCAAGATGATGTGGCGGCTAGCTTAGTGGTTGATCATGATATTTCTGTATTTGCCATCAAAGGGGAAGATAACGAAACCTATCACCGCCACGTTGAAATTGCCCTGGATCACAAACCAAACATTATAATCGATGATGGTAGTGATGTTACCGCCACTCTGGTAAAAGATCGCCAACACCAGCTCAGTGATATCATTGGTACCACCGAAGAAACCACCACTGGCATTGTCCGTCTGCGGGCTATGTTCAATGACGGTGTGTTGACATTCCCGGCAATGAATGTTAACGATGCTGACACCAAACACTTCTTTGACAATCGCTACGGTACTGGTCAATCTACCCTTGATGGTATTATCCGCGCCACCAACGTGTTGCTAGCTGGTAAAAACGTGGTTGTGGTCGGTTATGGCTGGTGTGGCAAAGGCGCAGCACTTCGAGCCCGGGGACTGGGAGCCAATGTCATTGTTACTGAAATCGACCCCACTAAAGCCATTGAAGCTGTGATGGATGGCTTCCGGGTAATGCCGATGGCAGAAGCTGCTCCCTTAGGTGACTTGTTTATCACAGTTACTGGTAACAAGCACGTGATTCGCCCTGAGCATTTCGAGGTGATGAAAGATGGAGCAATGGTGTGCAACTCCGGTCACTTCGATATTGAAATTGACCTCAAGTCCTTAGGGGAAATGGCAACAGAAGTCAAAGAAGTACGGAACTTTACCCAAGAGTACTGTTTGAAAAATGGTAAATCCGTTGTAGTACTGGGTGAAGGACGCCTGATTAACCTGGCAGCAGCTGAAGGTCATCCCAGTGCGGTGATGGACATGAGCTTTGCTAACCAAGCTTTGGCCTGTGAATACCTAGTCAAGAACAAAGGATCCATTGAACCAGGTTTACACTCCATCCCAGAAGCAGTGGATAAGGAAATTGCGCGGCTGAAGTTACAAGCAATGGGCATTAACATTGACACCCTAACCCCAGAGCAAATCGAGTACATGAACTCTTGGACTTCTGGTACCTAAAACTAGGGTAATCCCTTGACGATACCGGTTCAATAATCCTGATATCCCTGATCGGGTAATGGGTAATGGGTAACAGGTAATGGGTCATAGGTCATGGGTAATTGGTAGTTGACGATGACCGACTATCGATTACCCTGACCCAAAAAAGTGATTAAGCGAACTTGAGATTATTGCGATTTTGGGATAGAATATGGTAATAATACCAATACCTTTGATGGTAAATTGGGATTAAATACATAAATCCCCAAGTTCAATACCTGATTTACTGAACAATTAATTAAGAATAATTAGCAATTAGCCCGCTGAATAAGGTGTGGGATTAGCCGCAATCCTTGGAAGAACAGAACTTACCCAAAACTGGGTACCAAACTCTACCTGTAGGGTAGAGTTATGGCTTTATTGCTGAAGAATAAGGGAAGGTAGGCAAATACCAGTTGCGAAAGCGGATTATGGGTGATTTTTAGAGATTATGGATGTTTTTAAGAAGTGGGGAAACTATATAGATATGGATAATATGTACAGGAAAATTCTAAAATTATATAGAATCTTGCATAAATCTTTAAAAAGAGGGTGATAAATACTATAGCCCAATAGCAAAAATGGACTTTTGCAAGAGGCCTATTAATGAGTAGGGTGATTGATCATGATATGGCAACAAACTCCAACCTATCTGGCAGTGCTTACTACTATGCTGTCGGCTGCACTGGTAAATGACTTGACGGCACCCCGGTTACTCGCACAGTCATACCCACACCATGAAGTTGGTTTACAATTCCCAGCACCACCAGAGCGAGGGTCACCGTCTAAAACCCTTGGGGCTGGGACACATATGATTGAATTTCCACGAGTACCAGAACGAGGAAAACCAACAAGAACAGCAGGAGGAGGGTCTCGTAGCTATTCCTGTACTGACAACGGTGACATCCCTTTGACTCCTATCGTGCCTGCCAATAATCTGGTCAAAACAGTGGCGGCTAATCCTACACTGTTCTGGTATGTTCCCAAAACTAAAGCCTCCGAAGCAGAATTTGTGTTAATTGATGACCAGGATCAAGAGGTGTACCTGACCAGCGTGAGCCTGGATAACACGGACGGTATTGTGCAACTGAGCATACCGAAAACCGTACCTCTGACCATGGGTAAGGAATACAAGTGGTTTTTCGTACTCGTTTGCGATCCTCAAGAGCGTAGCCGAGATCAGTGGGTTAAAGGAATACTCCAGCGTACTGAACTTAGTCCAGAATTAGCGCTTAATCTAGAGCAGGAGCAAAATACCTTAGAAAAAGCCAAACTATATGCTGATGCTCTGATTTGGCAAGAAACTGTGACTACTGTTGCCCAGTTACGGGATTCCCAGCCCCAAGCATGGGTAGATCTGATCAAATCAGTGGAGTTAGAAGCGATCGCTAACAAACCATTTGTGAATTGCTGCACACCTAACAATTAATCTTAGGTAATTTCAGGGTAAGTGCTAGAAGGATTAGTATAGATTAGTATATTAACTTTTATAACTAATCACTACTGAATGGCTAAACTCTCTGTAGAACTACAGCGCTATTTTTTTGAGGAAGAGCGAGAGCCTCAGGTAAAGCTGGCAGATATTTTGACCCTAGCGGGGGAACGTATTTTTGGGTTTCTATTCGTTATCCTATCCCTACCTTCCGCTTTGCCAGTTCCAGCACCGGGTTATTCGATTCCCTTTGCGATTGTGATCTTCTTGTTGGCTATTCAGCTCATCGTTGGTGCCAAACGCCCCTGGCTACCCAATAAGATGATGAATGGGAAAATGAAACTGGAAACGGTACAGGGTTTTCTGAAAATAGGACTCCCTTGGTTGCGGCGGATTGAGGCAGTTACCCGTCCTCGCCTAAGCTATATTTGTACCAGTTTGCCTGGTCGGATATTTATGGGGAGTGCGATCGCATTAATGTCAATTTCGATGATGATTCCAATTCCAGGAACAAATACCCTTCCAGCTATTGGAATTTTTATAACTGGTTTTGGCTTAACTGAAGATGATGGCGCAATTAGCCTAGCCGGTTTAGTGCTGTGCTTGATCGGAGCAAGCCTCTCCATCTCAATTCTGTTTGCTCTATGGTTTGGTGGCACAAATCTAGTTGACCAGATTAAGATTTGGCTAGGTCGTTGAAGTTCTGTGCATCCAGTCCGTTTCGAAGGTTTTTTTTGGGTTACGGTAATGGCTAATCGGTAATAAACTTCGCTGTAGTTGTCGGCAACTTCGGACAAGGGAACTTCGGCTCAGGCCAGAATAATTTACGCAAACAGTATAATGAAACTACATTGGCTGCTAGGTCTAATCGATAATCGGTAATAAGTAATCGGTAATAAGTAATCGGTAACAAGTAATCGGTAATGAGTAAATAGTAATGGCTAATCACAATTACCATTTACTCATGACTTATTACTCCAAGATTTACAATATCTGACACTATTGATGCTACCGGAGATGATACTATCTGAAATAGTTAAATTTGACCATGCACGGTTTACATCTCTATGGGTTAATCCTCCCATCCGATCCATCTCGACCTGCGCCTAAAAAGGAAAAAGGGACAATAGATTGTTATAGTATCATCCCTTTAACCTATTCCATTTACTCTTTTTCCCAAGTTAATCATTCTGAACATAGTGGAATTCACTGGTGTCTACCTAACTTAGTAGGTATCAAAGTAGGTATTAAACCAGAGGACATCTATGACTCAGTTGGGTTTGGGGAGTCGCTACGCTTTTCACTTGGCCGCTTGTGAGTAGGTAAGGGAGTGGAGTTGCTTAAGTTGTCCTCAAGAACCATACGCTGTTCCATCTGACGGAGAAAATAACCAGTCATCATGGCTGAAGCCAACAATCCAGCTAAATTTTCCCGATCAGTGGTGATTTGAACATTAAAGTTTTCTGATGGCAGCATCCCTACTAGCCCCTGAACGTTCTGAGAGATGATTTGTTGGATTTCAGGGCTAGCAGACTTAGCAATCCTTGCTAAAACATCAGAAGGTTGATTCTGGAGGTATTGCAGCAGTTGGTTCGCTTGAGGCTCTGCTCCTGGGGAACTTAGAAAATCGGGGTTGAATACCATTAGAAATTTTAGGTTTGACCTGCTTCATCTCGACTTTTCTATACTCTAAACGATTGTGAGATAAGCTGAATCCGCTTTCGGGGATAAATCTAAGTTTTTTCGGTAGAAATTCTGAGAAAAAAAGCTTACTTAAAGAAATCTTGAAGTTTCTGTAACCCTTGGCATAGCTTCTATTGGGGTGGCAGTAGCTGCTCAACTTCAAAGTGTTGATGAAATTTTTCAGTAACTTGTAACCAGTACGAGCGCCCCTCAGTTTGTCTACGTTTCTGGACAAAATCGAGCTCGACCAGTTCCTGGATATGTTGATACGCTCCACTCCCACGAAGGTTGACTAGGTCAGCTTGAGTAATCGGACCTTTAAGAGCGATCGCAGCTAAAGTCCTCAAAGCACCTGTGCCCAATTCAGCGGGAATTAAGTTTTGCAGTAATTCACTAAAAGTGGCTCGTAACTGTAAGCTATACCCAGCAGGAGTTTCCACAACTTCTAAAGCACTGTCCCGGTGGGCATAGTCTGCCATCAGTTCAATCAGGCCATCCGCAACTTTTTCGCGATCGCATTGGGCATACTCTGAGATTTCCTCTATGGAGACGGGCTGTCCCTTCAAGTATAGAATCGCTTCAATTTGGGTAGCTAGACGAGGCATTGTTTTAATTCGCTTCTAATCCAATTGACGTCCTGTCAATTCAACAAAAATATCTTCCAGGTTGGAGGGACGAACCATCACACCAGTTTTATCCGGTAAACTTTCGAGATAGCCACTCGCTTGTTCCAGAGTCGGGAAAAATTTGTACTCAAAGCGTTCTGAGAGTTGTTTGATCAGCAATCCTTCCCCATGTTGGTGGCGCAACTGTTCAAGTGTACCTAATTCGATTAGTCTACCAGAATCCATGATCCCGATCCGTCCTGGCTTGCCAGCGCCATAGCCATCGCACAAAAACTCCACTTCTTCCATATAGTGGGTAGTTAGCAATATCGTCATACCTTGGCGATTCAAATCCCGAATAATTTCCCACAGGCGACGGCGGGTTTGGGGGTCTAATCCCACTGTAGGCTCATCCAAAAATAGAATCTTCGGTTGATGTAACAGCGCTCTAGCAATTTGCAACCGACGCTTCATTCCCCCAGACAGAGTTTTCACTAAACTATCCCGTCGGTCTATTAGCTCTACATACTCTAACCACTGATTAATCAGCCGCTGACGCCCAGGATTGGCAATGTGATGCAGCCGTCCGTGGAGTTCCATGTTTTCCCAGACAGTCAGGTCAATATCCACGCTAGTTTGCTGCAAGACCACACCAATATTTTCCTTGACCTGATCTTTTTCTTGTACAACGTCGTAACCCGCTACCTTAATTTGCCCCTTGGTCGGTTCAGTTAACGTAGTTACCATCCGAATTGTAGTGGATTTACCAGCACCATTCGGACCAAGCAAACCAAATATCTCTCCTGATTCAATCGTAAAGGAGAGGTCATTGACTACAGGGACCTTATCGTAGATTTTGTAGATGTTCTGGAGGGAAACAGCTGGGGGCATAGATTCCTTGTATGTATGATATTGAGTCAACAGACTTAAGCTAACCCGCTTCCACACCACAGGTTAGAAGCAAATTATATCATGTTGATCTAATTCCGTTAATAAAAAGAGCAGTAATCGCAAATTTAGGGGCAAATACAACTGCTACAGTTGTATTCATCAATATTAACGGTTATTTAATTAACATAGTATTACTTTTAATTTTAAATAAATTTTCAATACTTAAAATAAAGTCTTGGAATTTTTAATTAAACTTAAGTATTATTATATCTAGACAAAGCATCAATCCGTAGGTTAAAACAAATAGGGGCTGTTCCTTTGGTTACTCCATTAGTTATCAGCTACAGTTATTGACTTTTATCGTATAATTTAGTATGGCAATATTTCGGATATTAGGTCGGGTAATCGATCCAAAAACCAGTGGCGTCGTTTCAGGACTAAGGGTTGAAGCATGGGATAAAGACCTTATTTTCAACAACTTGGTGGGTAGGGCCATCACTGATGACCATGGCAGCTTTGGTATGGAATTCGATGAATCCTATTTTCAAGAACTGTTTGCTGACCAACGACCAGACATTTTTTTCAAAGTATTTTGTGATCAGCAACTGATAAAAAGCACTGAGGATTCAGTGCTGTGGAATTTGGACATTGGCGAGACTGAAGTCTTGATCACTGTAGATAACTATAGCAAAAATAACGTTTACGAAAAATACCTACAAGCTGCTGTTCAAGGTTCTAAAGATAATCCCAAACTATTATATCTCGGTATTAAGACTTCACCATACAAACAGCAAATTAAAGATTATCCCTCCCGCCTGAACCAGAAACCGGATGGTAAACATCTAGTGTCTGTAATTAAAGCGGATAAGACTTTCAGTCCTTATCCAATCCTGGGGCAACTTCCAGATATTGATCAGCAAGGTTTGGAGTTTCTCCATCAAGACATCAAAGAAGCTTGTGTCTGTGTTGGTAGTTTTGTAGACCAAGAGTTCAAGGTAAAATGGTTGGGACGAAATGCCCTAAGTAATGACGAATTATGGAGTGGTAGTAAGATTATCCCCATTATTAATCTAGTATCTCGCCTTAATAGCAAATCTCCTAATGACGACCTCGATAAGTGTACAATTCGAGGCACAGACCAAGCTGGAAATCAAAGGGATATTCCTGTCTGTGATTTAATCACAGATGTGATCAGTTATGACTACAATACAGCAAGTTCTAATTGCTTAGGAGCAATGTTAAAGCGCTTTGCTCCCCAAATGGAATTGGAAAATTGGCTGAAACAGATTACAGGCAATGATAGCCTGATTTTCCGTGGCCGATATGGGGAAAAACCCTTTATCGAGTACCCCCAGTTGTTTGGTAGCACAACCAAAAGCATAATTCTAACTGCTGACCCTGAACCCCCTCAATGGGAAAGTAATACTATATCCGCTTATGATTTAAATCGGATGATTTCAATGGTGGGTTGGCATAATTACATACCGGAAGCATGCCAGCTACCAGGAGTTAAGTGGGATAGTCTCGAAAGTATCATCAGAGCAATGGGGAATGATCCAGCTCGGTTAATTGATTTAGCTATTAAAGAGTTGGGTTTGTTGAATGTCATTGACTCAACCGTGATTATCTCAAAACTCGGCAACGGAGTTACCAGTATTAGGAACAGAACCGAAGCGGTTTATGTCGCGCTAGTTAAATTAGTTAAGCCTAGTCTTGACGATTCCCTCAAGCCAGGTAAATTGATTACCTTCAGTATGGCGCTACGGGGAGCAAAAGTGCTTGAGCCAAGAGATTTCAATCGTGAAGCGGTGGAACTTGATGCCAGAATAGCAACAGAAGTGACAGAGATTTTGCGCAGAGCGGTGATGGATGAATTAGTTTGATTAGCTAGTTTTATCAATTTTCACGGTAAGTGTCCGGTTACTGTCTAAACTCCAAGTAAATGTAAGTAGTTATATCAAGTCCGGTTAATCACCTCCCAAGTAGTCTCTGGATTGTAGGCCAGAAGGGATATCATGATTAGTCAACCGGACTTGATATTAGATCATGGCCAGAAACGTTTTATGCTTGGGTTTTTTAGGGTCAGGTTTAGACAAAAATTGAAAACCGTGTGGGGACAAAAACCTAAAGAAAAAAAGTATAGCTTCTCGTCTAACTACTACAAGATTTTCTTGGATATCCAAAGACGATGTGACTTTCAAATTTCTTTTTCAAACTTTCTTTTGTACGTTTTCTTTGTTCTGCAATATACTATCCCTATTTTTTTAGCAACTATCGCATGTATTACGGCAGGTAATGACTTGTTGGTCACGTTTATTCAAGAATTTGTTTATGATGATCAAGCTGAAAATATCGTCAAGTTTTTTATATTTTTAATTAGTCTATTAGGAACATTATTCGGCACCATAAGTGCGACAACTAACCCTTCGGAAAGCTATGATAATGCAGCAGCGTTTCATAACAAATTTTCTGAGTTTAAGATTAATTTAGCGATAGATATGAGAAATCTTGAACTTACTAATGCTATGGAAGAAGATTACCTGCAGCTTCTGAAGCAAAAAAATGCTAATCTTTCTGAATTGATTCAGGAATATAATCAAAAACGGTCGATCGATAAGAATCAAGTAGGGGGAGACAATTAAGAGGGGGGAGTGTGGGAAGTGTGGGGAGATGGGGAGATGGGGAGATGGGGAGATGGGGAGATGGGGCTTTCAAGGTGAAGTTTCCAGATCCGCTGTTCCCTGTTCCTTTTGCTATATATAGCGGACGCAAAACAAAAAAACCAACAACATCCCATACTCAGCACGCTAAGCTATATATAGATGAATGGATTTTAAGCTGATATCTGGAATAGTACGGTTGACAAATTAAAAAGCTATAGCTATAGTCAAAATATTGATATCTCCAAGCTGGGCAGGCTAAGTAAAAACACTTCTATCCACGTAAAGGAGTGTTTTTAGGTTTAGCAAAGGCGCAAAGGTGATTGGTTGGAGTTTTCTGATGCCACTTTTACCTTGGAGCCAAAGTAATGATCCTAAAAATAATAAGTAAATAGGTAAGTAAATAGGTAAGTCCTGATCTGGTCTTAAGCTTTATCTTAGCGATTGGCCGTAGGTCACGCTACGCGATCGCTAATTATTTCCTAGTAGCCAACAGTCGTTACTTCTAGGGATAAATAGCAATTGCGTCACATCCAAATTATTTGGATAAAGGCGGTGCCATGGCTACGCCAATTGTTAGGAACGATTGCTTAGGCTTAGGAACTTATTCCAATCAGCAACGCCGAAATTATCACTACAGTAATCAGCGATCAATCTATGCGCTACGCGCACGCTGCGCGAACAGCGATCGCTTTTAGCGGAAGCTTCGCTTCATCGCGTAGCGTGACCTACGGTCAATCAGCTAACACGCTACTTGAAAAGCTGCCCAAACCGCTATTAATAATGAGAGCAACAGAGCTGAGCCAAAATTAGTAAATTGGTATTAATCTCTTTATTTAAGAAGCTGCGAATTTATAGCGTTTATAGCATTTATGAGGTACGCTTTTCAACCTCAAAGTCCCCCTTATTAAGGGGGATTTAGGGGGATCACTTGATAGCTGAATCCTGACAGAAATCAAGTTTTTAGGAGACAGCCAATGATATTACTACATCAGCCAAGCACAATTATTGGTGACCGCTATCGCATTGTTGCACCCTTAGGTCAGGGTGGCTTTGGAACAACCTACGAAGCTGAAGATTTAACTAACTACAAACGAGTAGCCCTCAAAGCCATCTCCCTGCGCTATCTAGAAAACTGGAAAGGGTTAGAACTTTTTGAAAGAGAAGCTAAAATCCTTGCCAAGCTCAACCATCATGCTATCCCCAAATACTTAGACTACTTTTACATCGACACTGCTGATGACCGCCGTTTTTACTTAATTCAAGAATTGGTTGGGGGTCAGTCGTTCAGTGAGTTAGTGAAAAAGGGTTGGTACCCTAGTCAGGGGGAAATCAAGGAAATTGCTTTCCAGATTTTGGACATTCTTCAGTACCTCCATCAACTGAATCGAGCTGTGATTCACCGAGATATTAAACCACAAAACCTGATTATAAATTCCAAAGGTATAGTATTTTTGGTGGATTTCGGTGCTGTCAAAGATGTCTATCGTAATACGTTAAGCTACGGGGAAACATTTGTTGGCACTTTTGGCTATATGCCACCAGAACAGTTTCAAGGACAAGCATTTTGTGCTTCTGATTTATATAGTCTAGGGGCAACACTATTGTTTTTGTTAACCCATCGCTCTCCTGCCGATCTACCTCAGCAGCGACTAAAGATTGATTTTCGTGGTTCAGTGCAGATATCACAGCATTTTGCTGACTGGTTAGAGAAGATGCTAGAACCAGCTGTAGAAGATCGATTCCAGTCTGTGGAGGAAGCGATAGATGCCTTACGGCGAAAACAGTCAATTTCCAGTTCTTTGTCCGGTTCTATAATACCACAGCGGCAACAACCTGCTGGTAGTCGCATCATTTTGATAAAAAATTACCAGCGTTTGGTAGCAGAAATTCCGCCCTGTGGATTAAACGGTAATAACTTGCTTTTGGCTATCTTGATCTTATCTGTACTTAAATTTATTCTTGTCTGGAAAATGGTGACAATAGTAACTTTTTTTTCGACTGTATTTTTCCTGGAATTCTGGATTATTGTGCTAGTTTTATTGGGACGATTATTTGATATTGCTGGTGAGATATATTTGGAAATTAACCGATATACCTTCAAGATAGAATGGCAGTTATTTGGTTTAAGCTTGGGACAGATTACAGGACGTACAGTAGATCTTAAATTTGTTGAAGTGGATAGTAGTGTTAATTTCCTAGGTCAAAAAACTATTACCTGTGCTATTGGGGAAGGAGCCCAACAACACAAATTTGGTTCCAAACTTACCAAAGTTGAGAAAAGATGGTTGGTTGAGGAATTGCGCGACTTTCTTGGAGTGATATAGCGCTACCCTTAGCGTCAGAAGTCAGAAGTCAGAAGTCAGAAGTCAGCAGTGATCCACTGATACCAAGTTGCGGTCAAACATACAACTTTCTCTTCCCCCAATTTCCCCATCTCCCTATCTCCCCATCTCCCTATCCAACCAATCTACTATCTTTGAATACAACTCGGTATGACCCACTACTGTGCCACACTACCCAATCCCACTTGTTCCAGCAAAGCGATAAAATCTGCTCGAATCGAGGAGTCATTGGGATTAGCAGCTTGAGCCTGGTAAAGGGCATCAAGGGCATCAAACCAAGCCCCTGCTTCGGCATAGATGATTGCTTGTTGATGCAGTAACTCAGAGGTGGAGCTGTTGGTATTTGCACCAACTGCTGCTAGCTTTTGCTCTAATTCTGGGGATTGTGATACCCGCTCAATCCAGCTCCTATAATAGGAAGTCTTAGGCGGGTTTTCGCGATCGCATTCTAGGGTAACAAACCACATGTATATGTTCCTGTCTTCTTCCTCCAGTCCTGGTGGGTTTGCGATCAGTTCTGGACTGTTTTCCGGAAGTTCTACTGAGATCATCCCTACCTCAGCAGAGTCAATCCTTTTCTCAAATATTGTCTGGTTTTCTACTGTGTCCACCAAGGTAAATACTATTGGTACGTCTACAGGCTCGGACAAATACCAGAAAAATCTAGGATGACCAGATATAGTCTGTGCAGCGACTTCCTTTGAAGGAATTAACAGCGTCACCAATTCACGGGGTAACTGCTCACACCCACCTCGTGAACCAGACCCATTACTCTTTCGAGGAGCGCTATCGGTTGGTGGAATAAATCGTAAGCGTGAGCCTTTGGCTGAACTATTTTGGGAACTATTTTGGGAACTATTTTGGGTTTCCGATGAGTTATGATTAGAATCTGCAACCTGACCGTTGACAGATTGCAACCCTTGAGAATAGCTTGGTTTAGGGGTGAGTGTGCAAAACAGCAGTACAATTAGGATTGATGTTGTACATGCCCATGTTGTACGCCCCAATAAATTAATAATGTTAGCGGTAGTTTTCATCAGTTTATTGAATTATTAAACTATAATAGACAATTACAAGAATTAGCATTAACCCTTAGTAAAGCCTGAGTTTAAGCTTAATTGTTTCAGAGATATAATTTTTTTGTACCATGGATTTATAATCTCAAATCCCGCTGACTAGTTTTCCTGTGGCAGGGAAACGCTCAAAAGATTATCCCGCAACCAACACAGGGTTTTTCTAGCAGCGATTAACTAGACTTGAAATTAGACCAAATTGCCTGGAACCAGGTAACTTTTTATACCCGAAACCCTTGACCCAACTCAACGGTGACTAAATTAGACTTCACAGAACTTAGAATCAATTCCTGATTACTGACTGGTATAGAGATTCTAGTTTTGCTGATATCTCCGGAGGGACAGCAGTTAACCGGATTTGACACTCCCCGGTCGCGCATACGCGGGGATTCTTCGCTCAACGACCCGACTTGCTGAACCTGGCCGGAACCAAGAACAGTAGAGGCCAAATCTCCCGAAGTGTTCGGATCGATGATCCAGGTTCCGGTGTGCCCCACCGTACCCAAGGCTCTTTTCAGGATATTGACTGCGGCGTTGTGGTCTCGGTCTAATTTACAACCACACTTACAGACGTGAGTCCTAGTAGATAGTGACTTCCTGACTACTTCGCCGCATTCTGAGCAGTTCTGGCTTGTGTAGGCAGGATTAACTGCGACAGTAGCCCTACCAAATTTATTCCCAAAATGCTCTAACCATTTTCTGAATTGATACCAACCTGCATCGTTAATAGATTTAGCTAGACAGTGGTTTTTGACCAGGTTCTTCACTCTTAAATCTTCGTAGGCGACCAGGTCGTTAGACCGGATTACGCAACGTGCCAGTCTCTTGGCATGTTCTTCACGCTGCCTACTTATTTTAAGGTGCTGTCTGCCTAATCTATTGACGGCTTTCTTGCGATTGGATGAGCCTTTCTTTTTCCGGGAAACCCGGCGTTGATAAAACTTTAGACGCTTTTCCCCCGTTCTATAAAAGCGGGGATTAGGTTCAGTGTTCCCTCTAGAATCGGTATAGAATTCTTTCAGCCCTACATCCAATCCTACAGTGGCGTCAACCGGGTCTAATTGTTCGTTCACATCAACAGAGATGCAGAACTGAACATAGTACCCGTCAGCTCTTTTGACAATGCGAACCCGTTTGATTTGCTTCTTGTCGAAGCGCCACAACTCCCAGGTCCCCTTGAGTTTTAGCTTCCCGATTCCTTTCTTGTCACTAAAGGTAATTGATTTTTTATCAGGGGATAACTTCCATCCTGACTGCTTATATTCAACCGATCTACAGTGCTTTTGGAAGCGGGGGAAACCTTTCTTCCCTGGAACCTTTTTCTTGCAGTTTTCAAAGAAGCGAGAAATTGATGACCATGCCCTTTCAGCGGCAGCTTGCCGGGCGGTAGAATTTAATTCATTAGCAAAAGGGAATTCTTTGGCAAGGATTTTACAGTATTTGCTTAAGTCATACTTTCCTGTCCCTTTATTGTCCATCCACAAGCGAATACAGCTATTGCGGATAAATTTAACCGTCCGAATTGCTTCGTCGATAGATTGATATTGAAGGGATTTCCCATATGCTTTGAACTCTATTATGATCATCAGAACTCGACCTCAACTGATATATTATTACGCTAACACATCTAGCGAAAACCGTCAACTCAAAATCAAATCTTTTTCACGGCGACTAAAGTCGCTACGGGCTTTCATCCCCGGTTTGAAAACACGGGGATGAAAGCCTTGGTAATTCCGTAAAAACTTCCCGGTTCTGCTGTTTTTTATAAAACCTTGGCGTAGATGTCCTCACTGGGTTGGTTCACATTATCTGGATCGAGTAAGTTGAGCTTAAGATTACTCAGTGGCTCAGGGATAGCAGAGATTTCGCTGCTGTTAGCACGAAGCTTAGCTCCCTTACTGGAAATCTCGACTAAACGCCCAGTGTAGACCGACTTGCTGATATGCTTTCCATCTATAAAAGCATAATTAAATTGTAGCTTGGTTTTTTGGTTAACTTCGAAAAACGTTTCTTGCTGTTTGGGTAAAAATAGGTTATAATGATGCCCAATTCCACCCACTTCATAGATAGTAATTGGCTGTTTAATTCCCTTGGGTTTTACCTGTATTTGACCGTCAATTCTTAAGAATTCGCCAGTTTCTTCCAAAGTGGAAGAAGAAATCATGACTTGACCGCCAGTTGTATAAGATTCGATCCGGTAAGCCAGGTTAACGGCGCTGCCAATCACACTATATTTGGTGCGTTTTTCGGAACCAATATTCCCAAGCACAACCACACCGGTATTGATACCGATGCCCATTTCCAGTTTTGGATAGCCCAACTGCTCGATTTCTTCATTGACACTAGTCATGGCTAATTGCATCGCTAGGGCACAAGCCACTGCTCTGTGGGCATCATCCTCTTGGAGGGTGAGAGCACCAAAAAGCACTAAAATCCCATCCCCGATGAACTCGTCGATAGTTCCTTGATAAGCAGTAATCACATCCGCCATGTGACCCAAATAGATGTTGAGGATTTTGACTACCTCTTGGGGATGTAACCGTTCTGAGATCCCAGTGAAGCCTCTTAAATCAGAGGTCAAGATGGTGATTTTCCGGTTTTCACCCCCGAGTTTTTGTTTGTCTGGGTTCTCCAGCAAATCCTCCACCACTTGGTCAGTTAGGTAACGTCCAAAAGTGTGACGAATCTCTTTAGCAGTGCTAGCAATGTAAGCTGTGATGGCAATTGCAGACCCACTTAAGGCTAACAATGGCGGTATCACCGGGAGCCACCAACCCCCCAAAAACGCTCCATAGGTACTTCCAAATAATGCCCCTGTGGCCACCACGGTAATCGCAGTTCTCCTCAAGGACAGCCCTCCGAGACCGCCAAGATAGCGCCATTTCCAAGTTAGAGTCGCACCAACGAAAGACCAGACTACAATCCACAGGATTTCCACAGGCTCCGACCAGGTTTTGAGCAAGGGACGACCATCTTCCACAGCACTAATAATTTGGCTGACCATGTTAGCTTGAACTTCCACCCCAGCCGTTAACTCCCGGATGGTAGTGTCATTACTGTAGGAGGTGTAGAAAAAGTCATTTAAACTGACCGCAGTTGCACCAATTAAAACGATGGAATCATTGATCAAGTCATCTGGAATGTTATCTTCCAAAACGTCGGTCATGGTTACGGTGCGGAAGGTTCCCGCTGGTCCGCGATAGTTCAAGAAAATCTGGTAACCGCCATCATCGATTCCCACATAACCGCCGTCATTGCTGGCCAAAGGGCGAAACATGGCCTTGCCCCACTGGAAAATTCTGGGATCTTGCTGTAATGGTTCAGGAAAAATGTTTTTTGACTCTAGATAAATCCCCGCTAGGAGCATACTAAAGGAGGGCTTTAAGTGATCATTTACCTTCAAAGTAAGTAAGCTGCGCCGCAGGATACCATCCATATCGTTTACGACATTATTGGCACCTACGAGACCACGTTCACTGAGAATCGGTGGAGGAGGCACCGCATTGTCAGGGTTGTCTTGATCGATGTATTCGATACCAACTAAGTTGGGTGTGGTTTCAAACACCTTGAGTAACTCACCATGACCGGGCTCAACTGGAAAATCCCGATACAGGTCAAGACCAATGGCTGCAGGATTTTGAGCTTTGATTTTGTCTAAAAGTTGGGCAAGCATCCGATCAGTGATTGGCCACCGTTGAGCACGCTTTAAATCTGCCTCAGTCATAGCCACAATCACAATCCGTTCATCCGTAGGTTCCTTCGGACGCCAACAAAAGTATTGGTCGAGAGCCGCTAGTTCGTAAGGCTGTAACCAGCCGAGTAGCCTGAATGCGATCGCAATTCCAGCCACCACCGGTGTAGTAATTAGAACACCGCGCCATTCCCATAGTTGTTGTTTTACTGGTTGCCACATCTTACCTTATTCAAGTTGGTGAGGTACAATTTTCTGGGTTTTAGGGAGTAGGGAGCAGGGAGTAGGGAGCAGGGAGTAGGGAGCAGGGAGCAGCGGATCTCGGAGCAGGGCAGAAACTTCAGATGTACCTCACGCTTACTAGGAAACTATTATTACGGTTGAACCTCAAAAAATGGTTTCTTCTTGAAAGGGTGATTGACAATGATAAAGCTATTGGTAACTACAAAAGCATTAGTGGGTGGATCTCACTTTGGCAAAAACACTTAGCACAATAGAAATCGGATAGGTCAGAGGGATTGCTCCCTCTTCGCCTCCTTAGCACCGTGCGAACAAGTCTCCAAGTACACGGCGCAACCAATTCCAAAAGAACACGTTATCTTTTATCCAGCTTTTCCCCCTTGAA
>NZ_JAAHHU010001080.1:0-1708 GCF_010672095.1 Moorena sp. SIO3I6
ACTCTCCATCTGAGATGCGGCAAGGGGACTCCCGTTATACCCGGCACGGGTTAGCGGGAGGGGAATTGCCGCGCTTCTAGTAAACTACCCGATAGGGTATCCTTATTTTCAATATTGATATTCATAGCCGTCAGCCTTGTGAATAGTTTTCAAGTATTTGGGATGTACGTCAAATTTTTGAGTTGGTAGTTGAAGGGTAAAGCTAGGTCTAAAGCGAATTGCAATACGTCCGACATATTGACCAGCAAACTTACCTTTGATGACATCAGCCTTAACAATGTCACCTGTTTGAAACCCCTGAAAAAACTTAGCTTTTGGAGCGTGAGCTTTCGGAAAACCATATTTGTTAGGACGACAACGCTGCCTAGTTCCGTGTCCTTTAGCTGCTATTAACAGCGGTTTTATTCCCCTGATAAGTAGCCGATCAGGTGTTGATTTACCAACACAAGAAGCATCAGTCCAATGGTGTTTTTCAATCATTCTGACCTTACGGTTAAATTTGGTCAGTCCCCCAGAACCTACTTCTACAGGTAACCCGGTTTCTTGAAGTCTTCTATACAATTCCCATCGGGTAGTATTAACCGCAGTCGCGTCTTTAAGTGAAGTCTTGGTTTTCCCCTTAATTTTATTCAATAGTTCAGGCTTTTTACTTAAAAAATCTTCTACATATTTGTTACCTTTTTTCTGATTACAAGGTCTACAAGCTAAGGTGAGATTGCTTACTCTGTTAGAACCTCCTTTTGATTTGGGGACAATGTGTTCTATTTCCAATGGGGTGTTTTCAGCGTTGCAGTAGACACATTTTCTTCCCCATTTGGCAAGCAAGTATTCCTTGACCTCAAAGCCGAATAACTCACCGCGTTGATATTCAACCTCGCTAATTTCAGGGTTTGGCATTTGCTGCAAATCAAACCTGACTAACTCTTGAGAAATAGCGCTAATCGGACAGACTTTTCTAATTCGTTTCACCCAAGTCTCAATATTGTTAATTCGGCTTTCAAGAGATGGGGGTAACCATCCTTGTCTACCAGTTCTGTTCAAAAAACGAGGTTTGCGATATCGAGTCTTACGGTTGCGTCTACCTCTCCTTAATGCCCTGCGAGAGTCTAGAGAATTCTTAATCTGTTGTCCCCTGTGAGATATTTCTAAGGCGCTTGTGACACGTCCTGTTTCTTCTTGAACAATAGCCATCCCGCTTGTTTTACTACCAGGGTCTATCTTTAAACGATGTGAATGAGTGACAGATTTTTCGAAAATCCTGTCTTTTAATACAATTGTAAATGGGTACCGTTTAAATACTTTAGCCCTTCCCATGTTCAATAGCTCTCTTGCTCGTGCCGGGTGGCATGGATCCAGTGGTTTCTTATTTTGATCTAGAACGAAAACTCGCATTACTTTGAACACTCCACAATGTGGGTAAAGTTTGCCTGTGCAAAGCACACGCTTGCGCGAACGACAATGTTATCTAGCTTTGTTCGGTACAGCTCACTGGCTTAACTCGCTACACCTGTTTAAAGCTGTACGACAGTTGCTACAAACTGGCACGCATTTGTAGGTGTCATGAGCTAGATAACGTAGCTCGCTTAGAGCTTAGTCTGGTCAACTATGAGCTTTCTACAAGCTCCCGCTATAGTCTGAAGGACTTAGCGGTGAGTTGTTGACTGAGAAAATTAGCTCGACAACGGTGACGCTGAATCTTGCCACTGGA
>NZ_JAAHHU010001081.1:0-1708 GCF_010672095.1 Moorena sp. SIO3I6
TTAATACGAACACCTGCCTTTCCATTCGCAAAAGGTTTTATGGGGTGTCTCTGTCAGATATTCTAGTTTGATATCTTCTGGTGGAATGTAATAAGTCGGAGGATGACTGGTTTCCAAAACTCGCTTAGGTCTGTGGGTTTCTGCGAGAACAATGCCATTAAAGATTACCTTAATATGTTTATTGATGTCTTCCCATCGGGCGGGACGGGGATAATCCCAAACGGATTCTTGACCTGGCTTTGGAGGGATAGGAGTTGGTCTCATGACTTGTCTTTGGCTTTCCTACTTAGTTTTAAAACTTAAAGTTGCCCTCTAATCTTACTAAATATCCAATCGGGAATAGCATGTTCCGTGTCATATACTCGGTCATACTTTTGTTCAAGTTGTTGCCAATCAATTGAACTGTCTCCTAAAACTTCATGTTTGAATATCTCTAGGGCTTTGCCAGACAAACCTTTTTCTAAACACTTTTTCATTGCTAATCTACTTTCATCTATTTCACCAATACATTCAAAGGGTGTATGTTCAGCTAGTCCGATCATTTCTCTAAAAATAGGTAGTAAGTCATCATCATCAAACAAATTGGAGCCAAAGACTGCATCTACAGATGCTGGCTCGAAGACAGCCATCAAACCTAGCCATACATAAGCACACTTGGGACATTTCTTGCACCAAGGTTTTTGAATATTGCAGGAGTGGATTTTAGGCAGCACCTCGGGATATTTGGCTAGATTTTTGAAGATGCGGAAGTCATAGATGGGCTGCAAAATACCGAAATACGAGAAATTAGATAAGAGATTTGCTTAAATGAATTCATTCAACTCTTTTTCGGCTTCGTAGCCTTTGCCCCATTGATGGTTGACTTCTTTACCTAGTTTTTCCCAGAATAAATTACCAGTATTGGCACTTTTTTCATGGGCTAATGCCAAGTAGTTGTATCCCTCATTCAGCATTAGAGGGAGGGATTCAAAGATAGAGACAGGAGTTTCTGGAACGGTAATTCCTGAATTGTCTGGGAAATATAGCTGAAGAAAGGGATAGTCAATAAAGTCATCGTAGATAGAAATTTTATGCTTTTTAAGGGGGGTGACGTATTCTAGGACTCCCGAAATTAAATTGTGTTGGATATCGGCTTTGCCATAAACACTATGGGAGTATTGCATGGAAGCAAAGGGAACATCTGCTTCTTGTAGCATTTTCATAGCTACAATACTATCTTTTCCACCACCACAGCCTGCAAGTACGGTAGAGTTACCGCCAAATATAGAGATGGGTTTGCTATTGCTTAAGCTACCTTGTGAATAGATAAGTTCAGGACCAGGGTAATCGGTTATATTATTTTCATACCAATGTTGACCAAAGACTCCTTGATATATCTTGGCAAATAGCTCTAACACTGGCTGACTTAAATTTTCAGCGACAAGGTTAATATCATAGTATTTGGGAAATAGTGAACACAGCTTCATGCCCTCGAATAAGGCAATATAAGCAGCGATTTGATTAATTACTGCTTGAGAATATTTGCTGGCAAGTAAACTGAAGGATACATCATGGTAAAACACTTTAGTTGAAAAGTTGAAGTTATCTGCACCATAGATAATGTCCAAATGATGCTCGTGAATGGTTAATTGATGGATTTTAATGGTTTTAATTTTCATGTTCACTAGTTCGGTTGATTGGGTTCAGGGATTGCTCTAAGCAATCGCTA
>NZ_JAAHHU010001082.1:0-1704 GCF_010672095.1 Moorena sp. SIO3I6
TGGTGGGTTTCTGGTAAGTTGAGGATAGGTTTAGCTTTGGTAGTACTCACAATCTGGTATTTTTTCTTCATTGTCATTGCTTTAAACTCTAGTTATACAAAGGGACAGATCTGGTACATGCCATTAATTCTTTATGGAAAGTGGGTTAAACACATTACTGTTTCTTGAATGTCCTTACTTTGTAATCACTCCGAAAATCCAAATTTTCTACATTTTAATATAAAGTTTTGTAAATATGAAGAATTTTCGAGAGTCTTTCAGAGCGATCGCATACCCAAGCCCCATCTCTACTCAGCTCACGGTAAAGACACCATCCCTAACTCTCCCCACTGGAACCATCTTCGTTACTTTCGGGAGTGGGTATCTCAGTTGGAGGTTGGTAAGTCAGTAGGGAGCGAACAAACTCCCTAAATAACTCGGTTTTATTTCGATTGGTCATTTTGTAATAGGCATCTTGCCTGTTCCTTAGATTTTCGAGCGGGCATCCTGCCCACTCTACGAATATTTATTTTTTGATTGACGCAACGTTACAATCTTCGGGCGGGCATCCTGCCCACTCTACGAATATTTATTTTTTGATTGACGCAACGCCATTAAACTAATGCTTACCTCTTTCATTCAAAAGCTGTTCGCGTAGTACATAAGCTGATAACTTATAACTGATAGCTGTTCGCGTAGCGCATAAGCCGATAACTAATAGCTAAATGCTTACTTTACTTTGGCTTTATTACCGATTATAACTATTAGCTAAACCTGTTATCATTTTAACTATTTAATTGTAACTAATTATTACAAGTTTCGTAAATTGTCCAGATTTTTTTGATTTTCCACTTGACAACAACCCTAGCCACTATTTATAATATAAACATCCCAAAAAGAGCCGCGCTTTTCGCTTGACCTGCCACAAGCGCGGCTCTTTCCCAAACTACAGTTTAGGTAACTCTATAATATGGCAAAAAAACGATTTGTTCATCATCCCATCAATTATCACGAAGCGATGGAGCGTCTTGAGCAGCTTGGACAACAGAGGGAGCCAAGGGAGGAAAATATCTATCCCTATCCCATCACGGAGCGAGAGCAAATCCTAATCCTACTGTACAGTTACTGCCAATTGGGCATGACACCGCAACGGTTTTACCAGAAGTGGGACCTGACTCGGGAAGATATGGCTTTGATTTGCTCCTGTTCGGTTCAAACCGTTAATGGCTGGTTTTCCACCAGTCGTCGCTGTTACCCTCCCACTGCTGGTCACTTGCGCCATCTGGCGATTATGGATTTTTTGTTGGAAGATTTTGAGACTATTCCGAGGGAATTATTGGATCGATTGTGCTTGAAGGAGGAGAGAATGGTGAATTAAGAATTAAGAATTAATTCTTAATTCAGCAAGGCGCAATTAGTTAGTAAATCACTGCACCTGGTCCTTCAGAAATACCAGTATTGGGTACTTCTTCGTCTCCAACCCATTCAGAACCATTAAACACATTACACCACATCCATCCACTGTCTTCTCGCCCTTGATGTAACAGGTAAATTTGGTCATTATATACGACTGCTGATGGTCCAGCAGTTATCCCAGTTTTATGTATCTTGTGATCTCCAGCCCACTCATTGCCATCGAAGACATTGCACCAGAGCCAACCGTTATCACCTCTGCCCTCGTGAAACACGTATACTTGACCGTTGTAGACTAATGCATCTGGATCA
>NZ_JAAHHU010001083.1:0-1704 GCF_010672095.1 Moorena sp. SIO3I6
TATAGTTGGGCGACTTTTAAAGGGCAAGAAATAAAAAATAAAGGTGTACAAAAATATGTTGGTCGAGTTAAAGAGTCTGGACGTATAGAAAGGAGACATAGCAGCTTTTACATCGGCTTATATGGCCAAAATTGGGTGAGTTTTATGGAGTCGTGTTGGGATTTGGTTCAGGAGTTAATGAGGTTAAATCGCAATAAACTGGAGTATTATTTACGAGGGCTAAGAGCTCGAACGCTTATTCTTTCTACATTATAGCTTTCATGTCACCCCGTCAGGTCTAGTTGCCATAATTTACACCGGATTAAGGGTGCCACTTCTAGGTCAAAGGGGGTTGTTGCTTCACGTTGTACTTGTTGCTGTAAGATAGTCTCCCGTTCTGGTTCTGGGTATTGTTTTAGGTCTACTACATTGATGTTGATGGTGCTGTCGGGGTGAATTCAATACGGTTCGGTTAAGCTCTAAGCAGTATTGATTACATAGAATGTTCGTGTTTCACTTTTGGCTCCAATTCCTTTATGTATTGGTTTCTTGGAAGGAAATTTAGCTCTAGTTTTTTTAACTACTCGCGGGTTACTTCTTCCTTCGCGCTCTGGGATCTGCTCGTCAAAGATTTCTGTCATTAGCCAGGTTAAAAAAAAGGGACTTCTTCTGGCTCAAGACGTTGAAATTTAGGAAGGGCACGACGCACAACATTAAGGGTTCCGGTAAAACTTAATCGTAAAGGGGAGATTTGAGCACGCTCGGCCACTTGATACATTAGGGAACGTACAGCCCAATGACCAAGAAGCCAACCGTAAATTTCTTGAACTACCTCACGAGGGTTTAGGGAGCGAATTGGAGTTTTGCGACCATTAAGGTGAACTTTGAGTTCATCAATAGTATTTTCTACTTCCCAACGTTGATGATATTCAATCGCCAGTAATAAAGCCGGGAATAAAGCCATATCTGTCAAACTAGTAATAAGGCGGTAAATTTCTGGCTCTCCATCAGTATCAATGGTATATTCAATGACTCGTACTAGGATTTTCGTACCACCCTTTTTCTTTGATTTACGATCAGGGGTAATCCACGATAGATAAGAACCATCTGCCAAAACTTTTTCTACCTTGAATAAGGCATTTTTTGGCACTCGTCCTAAGTAATCACATTTTTGGCCAAGGGTTGCTCTTACCATTCCATAAGAATGTAGTCCTCTATCCCACATCAACAACATTCCTTCCATTACTGACCGTAGTAACTTTTTTGCTCTAACTCGCTCACCAATGCGGTATGGACAGATTAACGCATCAACGATTAAATGCGTTCCGGCTTCAATTAGTAGCACTAAGCGGACTTTGGGGAAGGCGGTTTGAGTACCAGGACGACTACCAGGATATCCAAACACCCTTGCGTTTTTATCGGTATCTGGTACATCGATGCTTTGTGCCATCTACTGCCATTATTCGCAGTCCTCCTTTAAAAGCTCCTGGTGTGTCAACTGTTGCGTGCATGACTTACTACTGAATGGAAAAGACGACTGATTACCTGACACCCTATTCTTTGTCGTGCTTCAGTAATTGAGGATTTACAAGGTACTCGCCAATACTTCCCCACTCTCACCCAAGCTTCACTCAAACCATCTACTAGATTTTTCAGTACTGTTCTCATAGAAGCTTTTGACCATAAACTCATGGCAATGATTAAACAGACAACCAAATGTGAAGG
>NZ_JAAHHU010001084.1:0-1702 GCF_010672095.1 Moorena sp. SIO3I6
TCCTCGTCTTTGAAGACTATTCAGTTAAAACCTACTGTTAAGCCTTTATCTAAAATTGAATCTAAATCAGATTTAGAAGAGATACTAGTTAAACTCCTCAAGGATTTGAAGACAAACTATAAAGATCCTTATGTTCCGATCGCTCATATAGCTACTGAATTTAAAAAACAATACTCTCGACCAATTACTCAGTTGATGAGAGACTTAAATTTAAAAGGTACATTCCCCAAATTTTTGCAATCCTTAGGAGCATTTAAACTGAAGAAGGTTGGTAAGGCTTATCAAGTTGCTTTACGGTTAGACGGGTTGAATGCACTAGTTATTGAACAGTAGACTTCGCGGCAGTTGTCAGGCAATAGGGAATAGGGAATTAGGAATCGGGAATCGGGAGTCGGGAATCGGGAGTCGGGAATCGGGAGTTGGGAATCGGTAAAAAATCCGGCATTGCTGAATCTTCGGATCAATATGAATGAGTGGGGTGGGCATCCTGCCTGCCCCACAAGATCAGTATCTTCGGATCAATATGAATAAGTGGGGTGGGCATCCTGCCTGCCTGGGAATATTTATAACCGGCAAGATGCCGGTTCCACACCTGATGCCCGTTCCACGGCTGATGCCCGGGTAGGTTTTTAACTTTGGTGGGAGTACGTACTTTCATTGCCTAAAAACTCCAACAGGACTTACGCATTTGCCCCCTAAATCCCCCGAGCGAGCAATCCCTCGCTCGGGGGACTTTGACATCTTTACCCCCCAGAATTGGGGGGCTAGGGGGGCGAAATCAACTTAACCGCGTAAGTCCTGTCCAATAAATAAATCTCCAAATCTACAAGAATTTATTGGACGGGTGCGCCCAGCTGAGGGCGTTTCCCCGATTCGTGACGGCATAAGGTGCAAGAGACAGAGAATTCTCACCATCTCCCCATTTCCCCATCTCCCCATCTCCCCATCTCCCCATTTCCCGACTCCCGACTCCCGACTCCCGACTCCCGACTCCCGACTCCCGACTCCCGACTCCCGACTCCCGACCCAAATCTCAAAAACCTACCCCTGTCAGGAGTAATGGGTAAGTCCTGAGAGATTGGCAATGTTACAAATTCGTAATTTTAGTGATAAATACTCACGGGATGAGATAATAATGTAAATAAATATTACATTTTGTTAGATAATGATTAGAGTATTTACAGACTTTGACGGTCCGATAATGAATGTCTCAGAACGTTACTATCGGGTTTACCAGTTTTGTCTCAAAGAAATCCAACGCCCTAACCAGCCAATCCTGCCCATGTCCAAGGCGGAGTTTTGGCAGTGTAAGAGGGGGCGTGTTCCGGAGATAATTATTGGTATTCGTTCAGGTCTCGATCCCAGCCAAGCTGAAGCATTTGCTCAGCTACGCCGTCAAACTGTACACACTCTGCCCTACTTAGTCCATGATCAACCGGTTCCCGGAGCTATCGATGCCCTGGAAAAATTACAAGAAGCAGGTGTAGATTTAGCCGTCATGACCATGCGTCGGGTGCGAGAGCTTGATGAAGCCTTCAGTCGCTTAGACCTGGAGAAATTTTTTCCCCCTAACCGACGGTATTGCCTGAGTAACGACTATGTTAAGACCGGTGACACTAAGGATAAACCTTTGCTAATGGCAAAAGCCCTAAAAAAACTCCCAGCTGCGTCTGATGTCTGGATGATTGGCGATACAGAAGCG
>NZ_JAAHHU010001085.1:0-1701 GCF_010672095.1 Moorena sp. SIO3I6
CGAACAAACCATGAGCAACTGCCGTGCTTTCCCCCACTCGCGCAATAATCAAGACGGGAGTAGGGGTAAGAAAATTGACTGTAGCTAAGCATTCAGCTTATGTACTACGCACACGCGTGCGCGTTCAGCTATCAGTCTTGGCCTTTGGACCACGCTACTTGAGGTGCTTTGTGGCACAGGCTTAATGCCTGTGAGGTAATGCTGAGGGCTGATAGCTGAATGGTTTCGCTTCGGTCGTCAGCTATCAGCATTTCGGGTATCAGCGTTTTGAGGGTTTTCCCTGAATACCCATCTAGTCGCGACCTTCAGCTAATATTATCTTACGATAATTACCCTTAAGAAAAATTTCCCTATCTCCCCATCTCCCTATCTCCCCAGACTTCTAGCGCCTCCCTACCATCCCCGCGCACCCTTAATTATGGGTATTCAACCAGACTTGAGATAAGTCTAATATCGGTAAGGATTGAGCCTAGTAAGGCACCACGGAAATAAAGATACTATTGAAAAGTACCGAAAGGCTTATATAATAATAATTCTGCTCAGAGCTAATAGTTGAGGGCTCAGCGCCCGTCCGCTGAGGGCTGACAGTAGAATCTATTGCGAAAATCTTTAACTACTACGTGGTTATAGGGAATAGAGATAGGTTAATCTTGAACAAACGTGAGGTAACAACAATCAACATGGAAGCTATTGAACTGGAAGTCAGCCAACTAAAATTTTTACTGAAGCTACTGAGCAAACCGGATTATCGGGCATTGATTACAGAAGCGAAACCCAATTCTAAAACCTCAGCTGGGGAACGAGATCGAATTTGTCAGGCATTATGCGATCGCAATTTGATTGAGTCTAATCAAGAAATCACCAAAATTCAGATCACTGATGCAGGCAAGGAACTTCTAAACCAAGATCAGGCTGAAGTACCAATGAGCACGAAAGAACGCAAAATTCTAAAAGCCTGTGAAACAGAACCGACTACTCCCGCCAAGACAAACGTCAAGCCTGCTAAGACCCGCAAGGAAATCATGGACAGTTTGATAGAACGGGGTTATATCACAGTCGCAGAAACTAAATTCAAAGATGTTTGGATTACTGAAACAGGTATTGAGTACCTCTTAACTAATTATAAACCCGTTGGTCGTGGCAATATCAATCTTTCTAAAACCATGCTAGCGGATTACATCGATTTCCTGCGCAAACAGCTGCCAAACTCAACCAGTACAATCTCAGAATCAGATGGAAATTCGACTCCCGCTCTAGTCAATCCCCATAATAATGAAGAAATATTACAAATCATCAAGGATTTAGACCAGGAATTGGGTACAGAAAACTATTTGCCACTGTTTCATTTGCGCCAAAAGTTACAACCGCCTTTGTCTAGGGAAGAATTGGATAAAGCACTGTATAGCTTGCAAGCAGACGATAAAATTGATCTGAGTGCTTTGCAAGAAGCAAACATGTATACAGAGGAACAAATTGAAGCTGGTATTACTCAAAATACCGGGGGGAGGCTATTTTTCATTATGGTGCAGTAAAGTATGATACAAAGTATGATACTATAAGCCCAGGCTTCCCAATTGTTAATCCTCTATCCTTGTCCACTCTATAGAAGATGGAATTAAAGAGATGGCAACGATCCAGGAAATAATTAAACAAGCCCTAAATCCCTTTGACCCCGTGACCTTTGCTACGGGGAATTTTTGG
>NZ_JAAHHU010001086.1:0-1701 GCF_010672095.1 Moorena sp. SIO3I6
TCGCGGATAGCACTATTACCAACCATGGGGATAACCAGACAAATCATTCCCCAATACCAAATCTGCATGTAACTACGAATCAGTGGTAGCAAATCGGCATCAGCTCCTAAGGCGGTAAATAGGGGATCGATAGTGGCTAATCCTAGGAACGTGAACAGTGCTACTACTAGCAGAGACAGGGTTAGACTATCTGTTGTCAGTCGCCGCACTTTCTGGAGATCCCCTTCTCCAATGGCACGGGCAATCACAGAGGATGCTCCCACTCCTAACCCCATCGCTAGACTACCTAAAGTCATCACCACGGGAAAGGTGAAACTCATAGCTGCTAAGGGTTTGGTTCCCAGTTGTCCGACAAAATAGGTGTCAATCAGGTTGAAAGCAATAACTGCAAACACTCCCCAAATCATCGGTATCGTTAGTCGGGTTAGCTGGGAGCTCACCTTCCCTTCAATCAGGTTTTGCTTCATGGTAGGGCATGCCTTAACTAAACTTAATAAAAGTTTACTAAATTTAAAATTTAATTGGTGTTGAGGATTTATGTTAGGACTTACGCAAATCCCTCAATTTAACGCTACCTGTAGGGTGGGCAAGGTTTTGCCCACCCTACCCATGGATTGTGTGCGTAAGTCCTGTATCTATAGACAAGGCAAGAGGATAAAAGTGATAAATGGGTCAAAAACAGTAAATTAAGTAAATAGTTTCGCCTCATCTATAGTGTTTCTGATAGCTATGAGGTACAGAAATTTTTTTTCCCTATTCCCTGTTCCCTGTTCCCTGTTCCCTATTCCCTATTCCCTGTTCCCTTTGCTATAGCTAACTTCTTAAACGAATAGTTCCAGAAACATTATAAATTTAAAGAAAAGCTTCTTTATGCCCAAGTAAGTTTTAACAAGCGCTTCTTTGTGCTCTGGTTTTACACCACGAAAAGGACTATAGGTAGATTCCCAGCAGAAAAGAGAATAACCATAACCATAGTTTTCGGCTATTTCTATCTGCTTGTTGAGTTCATTTATCGGCTTAGGGCGATAGAATTCTCCACTGTAGATACCTACGGCTACCGGAACGTAATAACTAGCTTCTCGTAAACCAGAAGATTTTAGAGTATTGATTACTTCTTGGCTGGTCTTGCGATAAATTTGGACAATCACTTCATCAATTAAGCCTTGGCGTACCCAATACAACCAATTTTGAGAGTATTTTCTGTAGGAAAAACTTGGGGAGTTGGGAGAAAGAGATATAATTAGCTTAGGGTTAATTGTTTTAACAGCTTGGTGAATTTTACGGGTTAATTCTGTCATCACTCTGGCGTGATTTCCAAACTGAGTTGGAATACCCCAATGATCGTCTAGTTGAATCCCATAAAGGTTGGGATAGTTCTTAGCAACTTCAGTAAATAAATTAATGAAGTATTTTTGAACATCTGGGTGGTTTGGATTTAGCCACAGATGTTGATCGATAGCTTTTTTTCCTGTTGAAGTCTTCAGGAGCCAATCGGGATGCTGTTTAGCAAATTTTGAATTAAGATGAAGCATCATACCATGCTCATACCAAGCATAGATTTTTAATCCTTGACGTTCACCTTCTTTGATGGCGGCTTTTAGGGGGTCGGTAAAGGGTAAGGTAATCCAGTTATTTTTGAGGGAATATTTACTAGGATAGGTAGTTCCACCATTATAAACATCAACGTAAATTCGATTAAAA
>NZ_JAAHHU010001087.1:0-1698 GCF_010672095.1 Moorena sp. SIO3I6
GTATAGCTTGTACAGTGAGTTTCCTTTCCAAAGGCTGTTGGGGTCATTGATGAAAAACTCGCCTTCGTCAAGGTCCAAGGTCATGGTGTCGGCGGTGTAAGTCTGAATTTTTAGACCATGAGCGCCAGTTTTAGCTGCTGCTTCGACGATTTCTAGGGCACGCTCAAGGGATTGATTGTGGTTGCCGGACATTTCGGCTATTACAAATAGGGGATTTGCCGGACTTATAACTTTATTAGAGCTAATTTGTCAAGTAAATATTAAGAATGCTGAAAACCTTGCTATGATTGTCTTTTGGGTATTAAATAGTTCAATTGTTCTAGTTTAGCCCAAGCCTTATCCTACAAGGATTACAGCGAGTTTACAAATCAGCTCTTAGAGATCGCGATTTCTTTCATAGCATGACTCACATCACTAACTGTCTTCCTACAATAAAGGCTTCAGCCGCTTCAACACCTACGCTTGCTCCCCGCCAACGGGCTAAATGTTCAACCGCTTGTAATGAACGGGGATGAGGCCAGGGACGCATTTCAGACTGATAGGCTTCTAGGGCTTTGAGCTTGAGGTTCAGGGTTTCAGTTACATCTACAAACCAGTTAGGTGCAAAGATGGGGGCAGAGCCAGGGGGTTGCCATTCGGTACTGGAAGGTATTTCAAAAAATAGGAGTGATTTGACTGGATGTCCAGGGACAGGACGGCAGGCGGTAATCACGGCTTCATGAATGCGGCGGTGATCAATATTGACATCACCGCTATGGTGGGTATAAACGACCTCTGGCTGATATTGGTCAATGGCTTGTTCAACCACCTTAATCACATCCAACAGTTCACAACCATCCATGCGATTATCAGCAAAATTATCGAGCGTGACAGAGGCTGCGCCTAAAATTTCACTGGCCTTGTGAGCAGCCACAGCTAATGCCGAAAGTTGAGATTTCCATTGTGAGCGATCGCGATTGGAAGCTCGGCTGGTAGCCCCCTCAGCCAGAATCAAACTATGAACCACATCGCCCTGCTTCCCGTGCTTGGCAATGGTTGCACCACAGCCCAATACTTCATCATCCGGATGGGCTGCAACAACTAATACGTTCATGCATGGGGCTCCTTTACTGGAGTGATATTGACATCGGCTACAATACGACCATCATAAAGAGCAGCTCGACTGAACTCGTAGCGAAAGCCTTGATGTTCAATAAAGGCTTTTGGATATCCCTCTGCATCTAACATGCGAATAAAGTCGTGTAAATTTTGCAGGGATGGTACTTGGGGAATCTCGCTCTCAGCAGGTTTACGGCGCTTAAAGTTGGTAACTTCTCCAGTTTGAGGTAGAGGCTCAGGCTGTTCCTGGATAATGCGTCCAATCATTTTTGCTGAAAGATGAGTGGCTCGGATATAAATTTCTTCAGCATTTCCGGCTAAGCACAGATCTTCTTTTAAGTACACTGGACCTGCGTCAAAGTCCTGGGTCATTCTGAGGGCAGTCAGTTTAGTTGACTCATGTCCCCGAATAATCAGGTTCTGAAGTGGACTGCCTCCTCTGCCATAGGGCACATCGGTCATATGGAAACAGATGCACTCGTAGTTGTTGATTAACTCATCGGGTACTTTCCAAGACCAATGGAGAAAAAATATATAGCGAGGTTGTATTTTTTGTATATTGTTTATAGATCGGAAGGAAGCGGACAACTAGGCCACCCC
>NZ_JAAHHU010001088.1:0-1697 GCF_010672095.1 Moorena sp. SIO3I6
AGACCTAAGAGAATTAACAACAGACTGATAGATTTGCTGATCTTCCATGACAAGTTGTGTTAAGTAATTGGTCTGTGGTTCTACTCCTCGACTTGAACCCAGCACTAAGCACGGTAGCAAATACAGTTTGACATCATCCCCCGTTAAATCAGAGATTATAACGGGGGATTCCCAAACTTCACAATTTGGGTTTACTGCTTCCAAAGCACTTATCTAGGTTGTTGTAAACCCCCGACAGCCCGCCTACACAGTCATTTTCTAGCACGATCTGTCCGACCGCAGTAATACCACGTTGACAAATCACTTGAGCAGCTGAAACATCTCTGTTAATTTCATAATGGCATTCAGGACATTTGTGTATGCGTTCAGACAAATCTTTTTTGCCTGTATTTATACCACAATTTGGACAAATTTGACTAGTATATCTGTAATCAACTTTGCCAAAATATACGCCTCGTTTCCAACAAACCCAAGCTAAGATATCAAAGAACTGACCAAAACCCGCATCAAGGGTATGTTTCCCTAACATTCCTTTTGCCCAAGTTCTGAAATCTAAGTCCATGTCCTTCGGACAGGCTTCGCCAACAACAAATATCATTCCAGCCTGGTCACAAAGATAATTTGCTAACTTAAAGTGAAAATCTTTTCGGGTATCTGATATTTTCTGATGAAGTCTTGCTATTTGACAATTTAGTTTATGTTTATTTTTGGAACCTTTTTTCTTTAGCTTCAATCTGCGTTGTAGCAATTTAAGCTTACTGTGCAGCTTTTTTAAAAATCTAGGTCGCTCTATTAGTTGATTATCAGAAGTTGCTAAAAACTTATCTAACCCAACATCAATCCCAAGGGGATGACCCCGTGGTGGAGTATCAGGAACACTGACTTCACTTTGTAAAGACAGCATTGCAAAATAACCACTAGCTCGTCTAACTATTCTAACTTGCTTTATCTTAAAACCATCTGGAATTGGTCGTGATAATCTCAGTTTAACTAATCCAATTTGAGGCAGTTTAATCCACTCATTATTTATTGGATTTGTTTTAAATTGAGGAAATACAAACGATCGCATCCGATATGGATTTTTAAATCTAGGAAAACCATATCCTTGTTCTTTCATGTTTTTAAATGCTCGATCTAAAGTCTTTAAAACTTGTTGTAAGACCTGAGCATTTATTCTTTTGAGTTCAGGATTGGCTTTTTTGGCTTTAGTTAAATTAGCAGCTTGTATCTTGTAGTTAGGATATGGCTGATCTACTGGAATTATATATTCATGCTGTAATGAACAATAATTAACTGCGCACTTTCGACTTTTGTACCAATCTTTTCGTTCCCTTAAAGCGTAATTCCACACTTTTCTGCAAACCGCCAATATATCTTCAATGACGGCGATTTGTTTTTGGGAAGGAATCAGTTTGTACTCGTAGGTTAGTCTTAGCATATTTAAATTATAACATAATTCTATCCAGGAATGCCACTTGAGTAGAACTAAGCTTCTGACCGCAATTCACCTCACGCTAACCCGATGGGTATAACGTGAGTCCTCTTGCTCCATATTGATAGCCAAAAAAAATAAGAGAGCCGTTGGTGTGACTCTCTCGATCATCAGGGTGCATCTACTGATCTAAGTATAGCAAGATAAATGTGGGGTGCAACCCCTCACCCCTTTCAACGACCAAAATGTTACAAAACTTAATAGA
>NZ_JAAHHU010001089.1:0-1696 GCF_010672095.1 Moorena sp. SIO3I6
CCAGGGGGAACTAGACTCTTTGACTCAACAGATCTTCTCCGTTTTGGAAAAGCTCCAAAGTCTGAGAGATCACTCCACTCTACAATCTGCTACTGCCGAGTTAGCAGTACAAAACAGCGAGATGATCTTGCCCGCCAAGTCGCCTACCTTCACTCCCTCTTCCCAGAAGCAGAAATCATCAAAGACATCGGCTCGGGGCTTAACTACAACAGGAAAGGACTTAGAGCCATATTGGAACGAGTCGTGTCTGGAGATAAGCTCACGGTTGTTGTTACCTGTAGAGACAGACTTACCCGATTCGGGTTTGAACTCATTGAGTACTTGGTCGGTCTCAACGGTGGAAAAATCCTGGTTCTTGACCAGCCTGAAAGCTGCCCGGAATCAGAACTTACCGCAGATCTTCTTTCCATCATTCACCTCTTCTCCTGTAGGGTTCACGGACTCAGAAAATACGGTAAAAAAATCAAAGAAGATTCGTCTGTTCCTAAACCATGAGCAGGGATTGGCCGTAGGCCACGCGGGGCGCGTTCGGTTATCCGTAAATGGTTTGGAGTGTCCCGTTACGTTTTCAACAAGACCGTCAAAATCCTCCAGGATGGTGAAGTAAAAGCCAACTGGAAAGCTATCAAAACTGACATATTAAACGACCTCCCCGAGTGGTGTAAAGCAGTACCTTATCAGATAAAATCGATAGCGATTAAGGATGCTTGCACCGCTGTCAGAGAGGCCAAAAAGAAGTACAAAAAGACTTCGCAAATTCAAAGGGTAAGGTTTAGATCGAGGAAAAATCCTACCCAGTCTTGTTATATCCCTAAATCGGCAGTGTCAGCTATGGGGGTATATCACACTAAACTGGGCAAGATAGCTTATTCCGAGACCATTCCTGACAATATTTGCGACAGTAGACTGACCAGCAGGAATGGGGATTACTATTTGGTCGTCCCCTATCAAGAGACTAAAAATAAAACCGAAAACCAAGGTAGAGTAGTCGCTTGCTTACCCTGGGGTCAGAACTTTTATTACCTTTTTTAGTGAGACATCTGTAGGAAAGATTGGGAATGGAGACTTTTCTCGTATTCAACGATTGTGCCAACATCTAGATAATTTGCTATCTAAAATAAGCCAAGCTTGTGGTGGTCAAAAACGTCGGATGAGAAAGGCCGCTCGGAGGATGGTAATCAAGATTCAAAACCTAATCAACGAGCTTCATCATAAGACAGCTAGGTTCTTAGTTTACAATTTTTAATCTTACTTCCCACCTTCGAGACTTCTCAGATGTCGAAAAAAGGTAATAGAAAAATCAGATCTAAGACTGTCCGCAATATGCTGACATTCGCCCACTATCGCTTTAAGGAATTCTTGAAGCACAAAGCTCAAGAGACCGGGAAGACGGTGGTGGATGTCTGTGAAGCCTATACTAGTAAGACTGTTAGTTGGACAGGTGAATTGGTAAATATAGGCGGAAGTCGCATTATCAGAGTGGGAGAGTTTGAGAGGGAAAAGAATACCCCGTCCTCAAAGGTCTTGAAGTTACCGTAAGAATAGTGGAGCCTTAATAATAAAGTTTTAACCCCTTTTCTCATAACCGACCAACCATAAAGGCTCCACTATTCTAAGGTTTCGTCTCCGGGGATGAATATTCCGTCTCAAATAGTGTTAATATAAAAAGTAAGGGTCTCAAAAAAACAGGGCAAAA
>NZ_JAAHHU010000109.1:0-20866 GCF_010672095.1 Moorena sp. SIO3I6
TCTACTAAAGATGGCATCGACTGAGGGGAATCGAATAGGGGTAATAGACAAGAGGCAACGGCACTGTCTACCAGAGATTGAACTCCACTCACTGGCAGATACCTACTGATTTCAAAAGGCTGTAATTCAGTAATAGCTTTGAGCATGTCTTGTTTAACGTCTAGTATATTCAGCTGAGGATGGAGATGTACTTTAGCCTTCTGCCAATCGGACATTGTCCACTCGGAAATTGGGGTAAAGGATTGGCCTTGGTCCGGGTGTCCACACCAGAAATCCAGGAGCCGATGAACAGGATGTAATAGCTCAAACAAATGCAGTCGGTCTTCCACAGAAATATCTGGCAAGCTCATCGCTAAAAACACTGGCAAATTATCTGGTTCTTTGAATAGACTCATTAAATCCCATTGTCGCCAATGAACCATACTGATAAATTCTAGATTAGCCTCTCTTAAGCCAGCGAATAAATCAGGAATAGTGTAGCCTTTATCCCCTTGGAAAAGATAGTTCATTAAAACTCTCTCTTTTCCGTCTTCTCCCTCATATTTATGATTCCAGGTTTGAGCTTTTAGATCAACATTATTTTTTAACGCTTTCATCGTATCTAAAGCAATTTCAATTTCCATATCTTCAGGATTGTCATCAAATAATCCCATCAGATGGAAGACTTCTTGGGCTCGAAAATACAAATGACGCTGATGCTTACTGTGTAGATTGCTGCGAATAATTCCCTCAGGCTTCAAAACCGCTTTCATGGCTTTCAGGGCAACGGCTGGATCAGGAAATAAATACAGTAGCTCGTCGCAATTAATATAATCAAATTCCCAACCATTGCTAGGTAAGTCATAAATAGAAAGCTGATGAAATTCTGCCTCTTCAAATCCATAATGGCTTAAGCGTTTACGGGCTAAATCCAGAGACTGATCCGAGATATCAATCCCAATAATTTTGGCTCCGGGATTAGCTTCTGCTAAGGTTAATGTGCCGTATCCCGTGCCACAGCCAGCATCTAATATAACTTTCTGGTCTGGATTAATGACTTGGTGATTTCTTAAATAATAGGGAGTAATTAAATTATGGAAATAAAGTAAGCTTAGCTGCTTTTTTGGGGAGCGGTCGATGGGAATTCTGGGATAGGGGCCAAAATCAAATTGTTGGCGAATTTTTTCTTGTAATTCAGCGGCGTTTGTATCCATAAGTAGGGAGTAGGGAGTAGGGAGTAGGGAGTAGGGAGTAGGGAGTAGGGAGTAGGGAATCGGGAGTCGGGAGTCGGGGCGAGATGAATGGGATTGACCTTGGCCTTTGAGCCACGCTACGCGAATGGTCACGCGGGGCGCGTTCGCTTCTGAGCTGAATTCCTACAAGCTCAATTATTAAAAGCCTTCACAATCTTGAAGATAAGCTTCATGATAAGTTTATCAAAAATTTATAAAAAATGTCCAGATTGTTTGGTAGTATGACATAGGAAAATTAATCAGGGATTTAGATGGCTGAATTATCATCATCATTAGCTGTCACCAAAGGGATGGCTCAAAAATTAGCTATGACTACAGCATCAGCAGCATTGATGACTGTGGCAATGTCTAGTGCAGCCCAGGCAATTACACTAGTTAAAAATGTAGTTGTTAAGCCCCCCGTTGGTGAGGAACCTACTGCCCAACTTTGTCTTCCTTTTTGTGAAACTGGGGATTCCATTACCACAGATGTTGGGCGTAGAGTAGTAATTGAAAATAACATCGACAAGACCTTAACCAGTATCCTCTACACAATTCCTGCTGAAGAAGATGCAGCCTGGAGTAAGGAAAGTATTTCTGATATTTTCAGCGAACTCATCTTCTCTAAGGATATGAAAAAACTGTTGCTAACCTCAGGAAGTGTTGCTCCTGGTGAGGCAGTTCTTGCTTTTCGAGAAGCTGATCAAAATGTGACCTTTGACATTACCGTGTTTTATGACGGAGCCTCGGCTACCGTTCCTGAACCAACAACTGTATTAGGTCTATTAGCTGTAGGTGCCTTAACTGCTACGTCAGCTGTGAAGAAGAAGCTTTAGGTCTGATTTGGGGGAGTGTGGGGAGATGGGGAGATGGGGAGATAGGGAGATGGGGAGATAGGGAGATAGGGAGATAGGGAGGATAAATGCGATTGACCTTGGCCAAAAGGCCACGCTACGCGAATGGTCACGCGGGGCGCGATCGCTTCTTCAACTATTCTCCACTCCCGATTCCCGACTCCCGACTCCCGATTCCCGATTCCCTAATCCCTACTCCCTACTCCCTTCTAAAACTACCAAGGATTCCCCACAATAGTAAACCATGCCCAATAGTAAGGATGGGATAGTTTCTTATTACTGTTATCCTTAAGCATCTCGACTTGAGCTAGTCTTAAGGCTTCTGCTTTTCTAGGAACTATATTTAAATGGTCATAAAATGACTTCAGGAGTTTAAACGTTCCATTTTGAGGCACTGCTAACAAACTAGCTAAAACCGATTGCACTTTGGCTTGATAGGCAAATCCAGCAAATCCTAATTCATACTGTTCATTGCCAAGGGCGGTATCACAAGCACTTAAAACCAATAAATTTACCGGTGGTTGCTCTAATCCTAGGGTTTCAAATTTTCCTAATCCTAACCGTTTTTTTCCGAACTGAATGTAGGAATCACTAGCATTAGACCGAAATTTACCATGGGTTCCTAAATGAAGGATATTAAAGGATTTATGATTAATTTCATCCTGAAGATTAGCCACGGTAAAGTTGTCGTTTTCTAGGGCTTTAGCTGACCAAGTATCCACAAGATGCTGGATTAGTTTGGGCACATAGGGTAAGTCTCGATGCTGGTCAAATTTTGCTGTACCCATCGCCAGCACTGGCGCATTTCTGACATCGGTATAGTGGGTATCGGTCAAGCTCAAACTAGGGACTAAACCAACACTGTATTTTTCCACAATAAAGCTTTTGCCATCATGGAGTGCTGCTAAGGGGAGAGACTGCAAGCTTTTATCCATCACAAACACCAAGTTATTGATGTTTTGTTCATCTAATGTCTTCTGGAGGGGTTTAATCAGTAATTGATAGAGTTGTTGAGATTTAGCTAAGTCTTCTGGTCGAAACACCCCTGCTCTGGGAGATGCTACACTATCCCGGAATGATTCAGCTAAGGCTAACACTTGCTCCCGGCTGGTATTAGCAATCCGTTTGTAGATCATGTTGCCTTGGCTAGTTACCAATACCAGTTCCAACGGAGCATTAGGCTTTGGCTCTACAATTACATTGGGATTGATGTTGAGGAATTCGGTTTTCAAGACAACGTCTCGTCCTGGTAAATTTCCATAATTCCGAAAAAAGACATAGATCAGTGCCGGTCTAGCATCGGTAACTTGTTCAATTTCCTTGAGTTCTGTTTGAATGTCTTTTGCTGTTTTAATTTCAGGAACAGATGACTCCCCTTGACCGGTGGCTTCGGTGGCTTGACTGGTGACTTGACCGGTGACTTGACTGGTAAAATAATCCTCTAGTTGATAGACTAGCATTTCTTTGGACAATGCTTCAGTTTCTTCTATCATCACTGTTGGGAGTATTTCCTGTGGTAACTCAGGTAAATCTGGCTCACTATTGGTTACTTCAGTATTACTAGTATTATTACTAGTATTAGGAGATGACTGAGTAATTAGCTGAGTAATCAGTTGAATCTGACTGGTAAAATTCCCCTGAGTATAGGACTCCAGAAACCGTTGCGTTGGCAAAATAGCATTGTCGATGCCAGTGGTAATGGCTCCAGCAGTACCATTGAGGGTAGCATCCCCTACGGTAAAGGGTATGGAACTAGCTCCGCCATTATGTCGGATGATGACCGACCCTCCTGCCACTCCGCCGCTAGTGGAAATACTAGCTGTGGTCTGATTGCGATCGCTAAAAGTATCGGTAGCTCGGAAAAATCGACCAGCGGTAATATCAACATTACCACCACTACCGTTTTCTCCCCCTTGAGCATTAATCGCCCTGACTTCCACATCCCCAATCGGGTCGATTAGCACATTTCCGCCATCCCCAAAACTACCGCTAGTATTAATTACCCCAGTCTTGATGGTAGTAAAGGCATTGATAACCAGATCACCCCCACTAATACCAAAAGTGTTTAGGTTGTCGGTGAATACCTCTCCATTGCTAGCGGTAAGCTTAATATCGGAGCCATTGGTGATAATGTTCCCAACTGCAATGCTTTGATTGGCCTCTAGAGTAATGGAAGCATTGTCTATGCCTTGAATTGTGCCATTGCCAATGATGGCACCTGACCCGGCTGGGGCTTGAATGGTTACTGGGTCTTGGAAAGTGACCCCAGTTTCAGCAATGGTGATGTTAGCGCTACTGTTAGGATTACCGATAGTGATAGCAGTAAAGCCATCTTGCAGGAGGTTGATTTCTTGGGAAGTTAGTGCTAAGGTTGATGAATTGCCGGTATCACTGCCACCAATTGCGATCGCTTGATCAGCGCTGAATGGTTCTAACGTAATGGTGGCATTCCCTTGGACTGTACCGTTAAGGTTAATTTCATCAGCAGTTAGGGTAATATCTCCTAGGGGAATAGTGCTGCCCACTGCCTGATTCAACTCAATGGTGCCAGTGCCAGCATTAACACTCAGGTCTTGATTACCGTCAACAGTGCCATCAAAAGTGATGTTACCGCTAGTGCTGCTGATGATAGCGCTAATATTAGCACTAGTATTACCAAGATTAAGGGGTTTGAGGAAACTAATGTTACCACTGCCAGATGTCACACTGCTATTGAGATTGATTTGATTAGTGTTGAATTCCCCAATTGAGATATTGCCTGAGCCCTGAGCACGGATGAGTTGATCAATAGTGATAGTACCAGGTATATCTTGTCCGAGACTAATGTTGCCATTATTAGCAGCGCTAATCCCATTCACACCAGCCACGGTAGTAATCACAGCATTGGGGTGTTGGAGGTTAAGGATAATATCGCCACTGTTGCGGGTAATAGCAGCAATATTTTTGACTTGAACATCTATACCATTAGCATCGGCGTAGCTAAATCCATTTTCAGCATCGAATAAAACTGCCCCTTGTTCCCCATCAATGGTTACTTCAGTCCCCAGATTATCAAAGATGGTACCAGCAGAGATAAATTGAGCTGTCTGATTATTAGCGAGTTGGACAGCAGGATTGGTGTCAGTGCTGAGAAAGTGAATATCCCCGCCTCTGACAATAACATTGAGATTGGCCTGACTCAGGTCAAAGTTGCGGATTCTTACATCACCGGTAAATTCAGGATTGCCAATGGTTAAGGTACCGGAAGTGCCTAGAGCGAGATTATTGAGCAAATTCGCTGTGGTGATTTGGAAGGTGCCACCAGCATCTTTCCCTATGCCCAAAGTAGTATTAGGGTCTTTTGGTTGGATAGTGATGCTTTCAGCCATCAACTGGGAAATCACTTCAATCCCGCCAGCGGTAATCAAAACATCTTTAATTTTACTGACTTGTAAGGGTTGGTCGGGATTGCCGAGACTGACTTGACCATCGGTATCAATAACTAGAGTGCTGGGGCTGTTGATGGGATTTTTGATAGTAATGTTACCGTTAGTAGCTGTGATTGCGATCGCTCCCCCATTGCCCGATGCGGAATCAGCATTGATACCGCTACCCCCACTATTGATGAAGGTATCACCACCTCTGGTAATTAAAGTAACATTACCAGCACTCTCCCCACCCAATGAATCGATGCTAGGAATTTGAATAGTAGGTTGATTTGTAGGTAATTTACTATTGCCATCAGCAATTAGGGTAATATCCCCTCCGCTACCAGTATTATTGCTGGAAGTATCTAAGCGATTATTCTTAGTGACTTCGATAGTGCTGCGAGAGTCAATCAGGATTTGTGGGGAATTAGGATTATCATTACTATTACTTAAACCACCGGTCTTAATGGTGTCAACTTGAATTGCACCAGTGGTTAATGCAGTATTAGGCAGATACTGATTGGTTAACCTGACCAATCCATCCCGAGCTACGGTAATATCGCTAACTTTGATATCTGCACTGGTGAAATTACTGGTAACAGTATTACTAAAATCAGGAACAAGATTACCTGAGGTGTTTCCTGGAATGCCTCCTAGTTGTGTCCAATCAATCCCAGCTCTAATATCTAAGGTGGGTTGATTAGCACCATCAATCACCAAATTGCTTTGGTCAGAGACAGGGACATTGGCGAGATTAGCCAGAAAAGGATCGGAGTTGGTGGGACTAATCTTAGGATTAGGGTCATCACTAGGATTAATCGCAATCTCGCCTAAGGTAACACTACCCCCTGCTAAAATATGTAAGGAAGCGCCTTGGTAGTTGCCTAGACTGACATCACCATTTGCTAGAATGATGGAATCATCAGGACTAATCCAATTCCCTGGACTACCATCTAATTGCTCGATCCGAAAACTAGCCCCTGTTTGATAGCGAGTACTTCCTTGTATGGGATTAGCGGAACGCAGTACCATGTTTCCACCAGAGAAGAAACCGCTAGCCTGATTATTGAAGGTTGAAATCTCGATGGCTTGATTCCCCTGGATGGATAAATTGCCGAGGGCTTCAGCAATAAAGGGGCGCGCTAGAGTATCATGCGATCGCACTGTATTGCCAGCCAACAGATTCAAATCCCCAGTAGTAAATAGCTGGCTTTCGACTAAAGTCAGATTATTAGCAGCTGAGAGTGTAGCAGTCTTAGCGTTTACCTCCCGAGCCACCACATCACCCCTTTCTATTGGTAAACCAGAATCCGCAAGCTCTACTTTCCCATCTGGCTTCACCACAATCGGTGTCTGTAACCCTTCAACTCCCCCGGTCAACAAGGTTGGTAAATCCTGAGGTGTAAATGGTAGCTGCTCCCCATCAGCATCCGTTGGTAATTCAATTTCTATACTTAATAGGTGTCCTGGTTGGCTAATCCTAACTAAATTAGCACCATCTACCGCAGCCAGAGTAACCGTTCCGTTGGGAGCACTTACGTTTCCAGTAGTAATCACACTACCGCCGATTACGGTTAAATTATTCCCCTCTAGTACTTCCAGCTTACCAGCATTAATAATACTCCCTGGTTGATTCGAGTCAAAGGCCAAAGTCTTCGGATTACCGATTAAAGTTTGATAGTCATTTGACCCAAAGCTAGTGAACCAATTGTCTTCACCAAACCCAATCCGATTCGCTGTTGTTACGGTCAAATCACCTGGGACATTCAACCGAGCATTAGCACCAAACACCCATCCCGCTGGATTCATTAAAACTAAATTTGAGTTACCGCCAACAACCCGAATTAACCCGTCAACAATTGACGCTTCACCTCCAATCACCCGACCCACAATATTACGAATTTGGGGATTAGACAGAAACGTAACTGTCTGTTCTGCATTCAGACCAAGTTTTTCAAAACTATGGAATAAATTTGATCCATCTCCGGAAAATGTACCGCCGTCAACCGTCAAATCATTGCCATCAATTGTAATACTAGTGCCCGTTCCATCTGCGGCTGGTATAATAGAATCAGCCTTAGCAACATGGACAGGATATAGTATTGCTATACCTAAATAAATTTCTCCAACTAGAGAAAAAATTTTCCACAACCAGTTACTATGCCACCCAACAGCTTTCACGATTATATGCTCCCACTCAACCAATAACCTACACCAATCACCTCAAGTAATCATAACTTAGTTAATCCCTACTTAATCGCTATTTAATTGCTAATTAATACCACCACCTTAGGACAGTTAACTTGATAAATTTGAATTTATCAAGCAAGATAGTCACAGGTCATAATTATTAGTCAGTTACTAAATTTAGCGAAGTGCCGAAATTGTCATATTACTTACTTGTAATATTAATTGGTTAAAACAATCCGCCTCCCTTGTTTACTTCCTTTATTGGCGTGCTTGGCATTTTCGCGATTGATCAAACACCCCCCTTGCTCAAATCTTACCATCATCAGACTGGTGCGAATACTATCCACCCTATCACTACACCAACCAAACTCGTAATCAGGGAAGGGATATAACTTATGGGTAACTTATGGGTAACTTATGGGTTGATCAGGGGAAGGATTGATTGGTTTTGGTTAATACAATCAATAGGTAATTGACATCTGCATTATATTAATAAAATACCAACAATAAACTTTGTATAGTTAATTGTTATTCACCCTAGGCATAAGGATTCAGCCGTCAGCTATCAGCCCTTGGCTGATAGCTGACGGCACCTCAAGTAGCGTGCGCGTAGCGCTAATCGCTGTTCGCTTACCTAGACATTTGTCGAGAGACTAGAATTTACCATTACTAGCAGCAACAGAAGTACCATTGCTCAAATACTGCTCAGGCTCTACCTCAACCTCTACTAGGTCTTGGGAATCTTGAGTGTTACTTCCAAATAGGGTCTTTCTTGTCCAACGAACTAAGTTATCGACATAGGTAAATAACACCGGCACCACCACCAAGGTTAGCAGAGTAGAAGTGGTAAATCCTCCAATCACGGCAATAGCCATCGGACTACGAACTTCACCGGCTGCTCCCCATTCCAAGGCAATGGGAATCATGCCAGCAACGGTGGAGACGGAGGTCATCAAAATCGGTCGCAAGCGACTGACTCCAGCTTGAATCACTGCTTTAAACTGGGGCATCCCTTCTTGCTGATGGGCTAAGGCAAAGTCTACCAAAAGAATGGCATTTTTGGTCACCAATCCCATTAGTAATACTATTCCGATCAGGGCAAACAGTCCCAATTCCTTCTGGCCTATCAACAGTCCCATTAAGGCTCCACCGATGGATAGGGGTAAAGCCACCAAAATCCCAAAGGGATAAAGAAAACTGTTGTACAACAGCACCAGAATGGCATAAATCGACAGCACTGCTAGCCCTAAGGCGCTGAAAAATCGACTGAATATGTCTCGCATAATCTTGGCATCCCCAGCGGGTTCCTCGGAAACTCCAGGGGGTAGGGGATTCATGGCAGGTAGGGATTTAACTTTTGCGATCGCATCTCCTAGAGAAATCCCTTGCAAGTTGCCTCCCAAAGACACCTGACGAGAACGATTAAAGCGGTCAATCTGGGCAGGTCCACTCCCTAAACGGATATCAGCTACGGCAGCAATCGGTACTAAAGTACCATTTTGACTGGGAACCCGCAGATTTTTAAGGGTTTCGATGTCATCCCTGGATGCTGGGTCAAGTTGAACACGAATCGGAATTTGTCGGTCAGGTAAGTCAAATTTAGCCAGATTTGACTCAAGATCTCCAATTAGGGCTAAAGAGGCAGTGCGTGCGATCGCTTGAACAGACACTCCTAAATCTGCAGCACGGGCAGGGTTAGGTACAATCACAATTTCTGGTTTAACTAGACTTTCACTAGAGGTAACTTCCACTAAACCAGGAATTTGACGCATCTGTTTTTCTAGAGCTTGGGCGGTTTGGGACAGCAGTTCACCATTTTCACTCTTGAGGATAATTGATAAATCCTGGTTAGAGCCTCGAGCCCCTTGACTACGGAATCTAACCCTCGCGCCAGGTATTTTCTGGAAATCCTCACGCATCTCCTGGCCAAATTCTCTTTGAGAGAGTTCCCGTTGGTCTTTGGGTAAGAGTTTGGCGTATACAATAGCAGAATTTACACCATCATCTCCAGCACTGGCCAGAACATTTTCCACAGCTGGGTTTGACTGCAACAACCGATTTGTTTCTTGAATGACCTCTATGGTTTCATTCAGCTCAGACCCCGGTGGCAGCTCAATGGATATCGTACTGACTCCAGTATCCCCATTACTAAACAAACCCTTGGGAATAAACTGTACAAGCTGCAAGCTACCGATGAAAAAAGCTACAGCTATCAACATCGTGGTAATCCGGTGCTTCAACGCCCAGGTTAATAGACCTCGATAAGGTTGTATGCGCCGGCTCTTATCGGTTGCAGGTTGTTCGGTTGCAGGTTGTTCGGTTGCAGGTTGAAGGTTATTGGGTTGAAGGTTATTGGGTTGAAGGTTATTGGGTTGAAGGTTATTGGGTTGAAGGTTATTGGGTTGAAGGTTATTGGGTTGAAGGTTATTGGGTTGAAGGTTATTGGGTTGATGGTTATTTTGCCAACTTTCAACCTTGGCCAAAAGGCCACGCTTCGCGAACAACTTGTCAACCTTCAATGCTTTTGATTTTGGCTTGAGCAAATAAGCGCTCAGCATCGGTGTCATTGTTGTAGCTACTAGGGTGGAAAACATAGTAGATACAGCAACGGTTACTCCAAAGGGTTGGAAGAATTGACCAGGGATACCCCCCATAAAGGCTACAGGAATAAATACCGCGACAATAGTTGCTGTGGTCGCTACTACAGCTAAACCAATTTCCCGCGCCCCATCCCAAGCTGCTTTCAAGGGTTTCTTACCCATATCCAAGTGCTGGTCGATATTTTCAATCATGCAAATGGCATCATCGACCAAGTTCCCTACTGCTAGGGCTAAACCCAGTAGGGTCATACCGTTGAGGGTATAGTTTAGGGATTTCATCACCAAAAAGGTGGGAATAATTGATAAAGGTAGAGCTACTGCTGTAATTAGAGTTACCCGCCAATTTCTTAGAAATATCCCCACGGTGAGTATGGTAAGTAGTGAACCGATAACCAGGGAATCGATGGTTGCTTGGTAGGACTCACGGATTGAATCAGCACGGGTGAAGATCAAGCGCAGTTCGATATCCTCTGGGAGGGTAGTTTTTAGTTGTTCAACAGCTTTGCTAACCCCTTCTTCCACCGAGACTAAACTGCTACCACTGCTCCGCAGTACAGAAAAGGCTACCACTGACTCCCCATTGAGATAGGCAGCTTTCCTAAGATCACCAAAGCCGTCTGTAACCTTTCCCAAACTGGAAAGGGTAACATTTGCGCCATCCGGGAGGACAATACGGTAGTTTTTCAACTCTTCCACGGTCTTGGCACTTCCGAGAGTCCGGACATTCTGTTCAGCGCCGCCGATGTTACCGCGACCACCGGGTAAGTTAATATTAAAAGTCCGAATTTGGTCATTAACTTGGGTAGCAGTGATACCAAAGGCTTGTAATCTAGCCGGGTCAAGGTCAACTCGAATTTCCCGGTCAACTCCTCCGAGTCGATCAATTTGGGCAACTCCCGGTACATTCACCAGATCACGGCTAATTTTCCGGTCAACTAGGTCACTCAACTCCTCCAGCGAGCGTTTGTCAGAAGCTACCGCATAGGTCATGACTGAACCCCCGGCAAATTCTAACCGCCTGACAATAGGTTCGTTGATATCTAGGGGCAAACTTTGGCGAATTTGAGCTACCGCATTGCGTACATCATTAGTGGCCTGATTGCTATCAGTTCCCAGGACAAAATTAATAATAGTGCTGGAGCTGCCATCAGTAACGGTGGAGGAGATTTGGTCAATATCTCCAAGGCTAGCAACAGCATCTTCAATTTTTTTGGTTACCTGGAATTCCAGTTCTGCCGGTCCTGCCCCTGGCTGGGTGACAGTAACCATCACCGCTGGAAGATCAATATTGGGAAGCTGATCAATTCCCAACTGGTTAAAGGAGAATAGACCAACTATTCCTAAAACCAGGAACATGACCAGAGTAGCAACCGGATTTTTAATTGACCAAGAGGAGACGTGGAAGGACATCTTATAAATAGTTGAAGGTTATTGGCTTGAAGGCGATGGGAGGGCTTCTATTGAGTTTCTAAGACTTGGACGCGATCGCCGTCTTTGAGGAAAGCAGCACCTTTGACTACAATGCGATCGCTTGGGGCTAAACCACTCTTGATTTCTACTTGCCCATCAGGGAGGAGTTCTCCCATTACCACTGGCTTTGCTTTAACAGTGTTATCTGCTTCGAGTCGGTAAACGATTGCACTAGTGTCAGGTTGGGGCAAGACTGCTTTCGATGGTATAGTTAGACCGGTAGTGGATGAGGTGGTGATAGAGCCTTGTAAAAACATTCCTGGTCGCAAGCTACCGGAATTGGGTAAATCTACTTTGACCACAGCCTGACGAGACTGCTGATCAACTATCGGGTCAATTTCTCGTACTGTTCCAGAAAGCTTCAGGCTGCTATCTCCTCTAGAGGATATTTCTACTGGTTGCCCAATCTGAATTTGGGACAGTTGGGTTTCCGGTACCCTTAATAACAATTCCAAACGCCCCTTTTCGATAATGGTAAAGAGTTTTTCTGACGAAGAGGTAATATCACCGACACGGGCATTTCTAGTGGCTACTTTGCCACTGACTGGTGCCACCACTTGGGTATCCTTTAGTTGCGCCATCACTAACTGGACTTGTGCCTTCTCTCTAGCCAGTTGAGCTTGAGCTTGAGCAATTACTTCTGGACGGGAACCAGCCAATCTTTGCTGGAGCTGCTGTTGAGCTTCTACTACAGCGGCTTCTAACTGGGCAATTTCTGGGCTGTTGGTGTTTCGTGCTTGCTCAAGGCGTTGTTGCGCTTCAGATAAATTCGCTTGAGCACTGAAATATTGACTTTCCACCTCATTATAGCGGTCTTGGGAGATGGCTCCCTCGGCAATCAATTTTTTCTGGCTCTCGAAGCGACGTTTAGCTAGACTCAACTGGGCTTCAGCAGATGCCACTTGGGCTTTTGCTTGGTCAATCTGTCTAGGAATACTAGCTTCGGCCTGCCTTAGACGAGCTCTAGCTTGGTCTAGACGAGCTCTAGCTTGGGATTTTTCTTCTGAGCGTGACCCCGCCTTCAGTTCTGCTAAACGGGCTTCAGCTTGGGCAACTGCTGCCTGAGCTTGAGCTAACTGTGCCTGAAGCACAGCATTATCTAGGCGTGCCATTACTTGTCCGGCCTTGACAAATTCCCCTTCTCTAACCAGTACCTGTTTAATCTGTAAACCCGTTGCTTGGGACTTGACCCTAATCTCCTCAAAAGCAGCAACACTACCAATAACTTCTAGGGTACGGTTAACTGTGGTGGTTTTTACGTCTGCCACCGTAACAGTTTGAGCAGGTACAGCAGAGGGGACAGCCCCAGGGGTTTCAGCAGAGGGGACAGCCCCAGGGGTTTGAACAGTTTCAGCAGGGGAATCGGTTTTTTGAACCTTTGGAGCTGTCCCGATCAATCGCATTCCTAGCAAGGTCAGCATAATGCCTATACCCATGGCCATCACTAAAGTACCTGCTCCTAATGTCAAGGAGTTTTGGGATTGACTAGTCCCGGATCTGGGTAATGATGAGGCTGAATCCTCCTGTTGGTGATTAGCTTGGTGATTAGGTTGCTGATCTGGCTGACTGATAGTGCCAGAGCCATTCCGCTGAGATCTCTGTTGGTGATTAGGCTCAGTGATAGTGCCAGAGCCATTCCGCTGAGATCTGTGTTCATCTAAAGTGTTTCGGGTCATGGTTATTCCCCTGTTACTGGTAGTGTTGGGTAGTTTTGTTGCAGAAGGATAATTTTTGTGGCTTCATTCTTAATATAACTTAAAAATTGTTAACTAAAAAAGTATTAGGACCTGAGCTGATACTGTCTATCCATGTTTGATTTTTAATAAAATAAGATGTATAATAGATAATCAGATAATTTAGTCACCGATTCAGCCCAGCAATTAAACCCCTAAAAATAGGTATAAATCGGTATTTAATATCATAAAATGGACATTGACATTTTGCTAGCGCTAGAGTATCCTTAAAGTAATTGACTCAGATTTGACGATGCCCAAAAAAGTAGGAGTGACCAAGAAAATATCAACCCAGATTGTTCCTGTAGTGGGGATGACTGAGTCGGTTGAACTTGAGTTGTTGTCCACGATGAAGAAATTGGGCATCGTCAGGTCTGAATCCTACAATAAGCTAGGCAGTATCAGTCATTGGGGACTTGATTGGAAAAAAGCTTACCCAGAAGTTAGGAGTTTTAGGACTCCTGAATCCTTAGGACTACCTTCTAAATTAATGGAATGGGCTGTCAGCGATGTAGCTAAGGCCATTACAGCGAGCCAAGCGGCCTGTACTGAGGCGGTAGTCAAAAAGATTTACAAAAGGTTTCCCGGGAAAGAAAACCAAAAGACCAGAAAAGAACTTTGTAAACAGCTTAAGACCTTAGCCTTCCTGGACAGTCCACTCCTTCACCGACTGATCAGAAAAGAGTTTCAGCGGGGACATTCTTGGGTCAAAAATCAGATAATTTATCAACAGGGAGGATATAAATGCAAAAGGCTCTCCCGCAATACCTATCAATTGGAGTTAGCTGGTTTAAAAAGAGGAAAAAGGAACAAAATAGTTGTTAGATCTAATCGGAAAATAAAAGGCCAGATTAGACTGATATACAATCAAATTCTGAAAAAAATTGAGATTTATTTCCTAGTAGACTATGGGACTGTAGAGATTCCTCCCGACCGCCGAGCCATTGGGGTAGACAAGGGATATACTGAAGCTTTCTATGACTCAGACGGTCAGGCTCACGGAAAAGAACTAGGAAAAGTAACCACTAAAAAATCTGATCGTATATGTGCAAAGAACCGGAACAGGGGCAAGCTTTGGGCGCTCCATAGAAAACTAGAAAAATTAGACCCAGCTAAGTCGGCTCGAATATTCAAAAATAACCTAACCAGAAAAACAGAAAATCGCCGTTACAGAAAAAATCAATCAGAACTAACGGCAATTATAGGAGCGGCTTCAAAGTCTCTTTTCAAGGGAGAAGCACTAAAAGTCTTTGCAGAAGATTTAACACAACCAATCCGAAATAAACGCCAGTCAAAAGCCATGTCTCGCAAGCTTAATAGCTGGATGAAGGGTCAAATGCGGGACTCCTTAGAAAAATGGGCTAATTGGACTGGGTCGGTTGTAACAGAAGTTCAGCCTAGTTACACGTCGCAAGTTGACTCCGTGACTGGAACCCTATTGGGCAAAAGAAACGGGGACAATTTCACCAGGTTTAATGGGGTCGTGTTACAGTCTGACCACAATGCTGCCAAAAATATCCTTAACAGAGGTACGGATAAGGAAATAACCCGGTACATGAACAAGACCGAGGTGCAGGCAGTATTGTTGCGCCGTACCGCGCGTTTCTTGGAAGGAATGGGGCTGAGTCTGCTAGATGCAGTTGAGCTTGGTTGGCTTGACTCCAAACATGAGCTTTGCTCAGGCTTTCAAGCAACTCCTGGTCGGGATGCCAGGAACGTCTAAATAGATGAATGGCAGGCTTAACTCCAATTGCTGTATGACCATTCCTCACTTAGACCACAATAAAATGCACCTTGACCGTTTTGTACGGGTTTATCCCGATTAATGACGGTTTAAGAGTATCCCCACATAAAGAAAGTCCACAGAAAACGGTGCTCCCTTGGAGCCGCTACGGGAACGCAAAATCTGCAAGTCCCTTGATTCAAACTAATTACAGAGTCAACCTACTTAGAGATTGATACCGCAAGGTTTATATCTTCGGGCTAATTGACAGATTAGACTAGATTGTTTCAGTTTTTGTTTGAGTTGTTGCCTCAGTTTTTGTCTAACATTTTCCTCTGTTTGCTGACCTCTCAAAGTCTAGCAGTGGTGATAAAATAGACTTTCTCAAGAGGTCTGGTCTATTTATGGGTGGAAGTAGTGATAAATTTCCTGAGATAAACGCAAACCAATGCCTGGTACTTCTGCAAGCTGTTTAACCGATGCGTTGCGAATATAATCAATGGAGTTAAAGTGAGCCAATAGCTGTTTTTGCCGCTGAAATCCTAATCCAGGAATCTCATCTAAACGGGAACGATGTAACTGACTACTTCTTTGTTTCCGATGAAAATTAACCGCAAAGCGATGAGCCTCATCTCTAACCCTGCGCAAAAGTTGCACCCCTGGTTGCTCGGGATCAGTGGCTAGGGGCAATGGCTCTCCTGGTAAAAATAGTTCTTCGTACTGTTTTGCTAAGCTTACCACAGGCACTTCTTCTTGTAAATTTAGCTCTTGCAATACTGCTACAACTGCTGACAGCTGTCCTTTTCCGCCATCAATCATTACCAAATCAGGCCAATCTTTTCTGAGTGTTGATTGTTGATTGTTAATTGTTGAGTGTTGATTGTTGATTGTTGAGCTAATACTATCTGCTAGTTCTGGTTCGAGTTGACTTTTTTTGAAGCGACGGCGAATCACCTCAGCAAGGCTAGCAAAATCATCGGAATGACCGACAGTGATATTAGGATTTTTGATCTTGTAGTGACGGTAGTGCTGCTTGGCTGGTGTGCCATCTAGAAATACTACCTGAGAAGCCACTGCATTGCTGCCCTGGATGTGGGAAATGTCATACCCTTCTATGCGCCGTGGTAAATCCGGTAAGTCAAGAATGTTAGCTAAATCCTCCATGGCTTTGGTGTTGCGGTCAACCAATCGCTGGGTGCGTTCCAGTTCATAGTTAGCATTGCGCTTGACCATTTCAATCAGTTCAGCTTTGGTTTGCCGTTGGGGGGTGAGTATAGTCACATTTCGACCTTTGCGCACGCTCAAATAGTCAGCCAACATCTCCCCATCGGGTAACGGGTGTTGCACCAAAATTTCTGTAGGGATTTCTACAGCATCAGCAGTTTGGTAATGCTCTTCTAAAACCCGTTGTAAAATGGCTCCGAGTTCTATTGGCCCATTCCCTTGAGGGGCTACATCGGCAAAAAATCCCAAGCGCCCGACTAAGTGACCAGCACGGATCTGAAATAGTTGGATGCAAGCATGTTTGGGATCAGCCGCTAGTGCGATCGCATCTCGTGATACAGTATCGTCAGGTAAGGCTACTTTTTGGTCTGTACTCAGGGACTTAAGTCCAGTAATCTGATCCCTAATCCGCGCTGCTAGCTCAAAGTTAAGGGATTCTGCTGCTTGTTCCATATTGGCCGTCAGCATCTCAATTAGTTCCCCAGTACGCCCTTGAAAAACCATCGCGATTTTCTGGATGGTTTGACGGTACTCTTCCGGTGTGATTAGTTTTTGACACACACCAGGACAACGACCTAAATCATAGTTAAGGCAAGGACGGTCTTTAAACAGAGGTTTAGGGCGTTGCCGGATGGGGAAAAGCTGTTTGACCAGAGCTAAAGTATTGCGCAATAACTTGACATCGACGTAGGGACCATAGTATTTATCCTGTTTATTCCCCATGCGCCGCTTACGGGTAATGAAGATACGGGGATAATCCTCTGACCAAGTAATGACAACATAGGGATACTTCTTATCATCCTTGAGCAGTACGTTGTAGTAAGGTTGGTGCTGCTTAATCAGATTCGCTTCCAGCGCTAGGGCTTCCGCTTCCGTATCGGTTACGATGAATTCAATATCAGTAACCTGTGCCACCATCATTGCAATGCGAGGACTCAAGGGTTGGGAGTCACGGAAATAGGAACGGACTCGCGTACGCAATTTTCGGGATTTGCCGATGTAAATAATACTAGCGCTATGGTCACGCATTAAATAAATCCCTGGTTCTAGGGGAATTTCTTTTAATCGACTTTCCAAGGGTTCTGAATCTTGGATTAATGGCTTAGAACTCATCAGATACATTTAACCCAGTATTTCCGCCCCATAGCGGTCAGCCGTGTATGGCACGCCAATTGTTAATTGATGAGGAGGTATCTCTCTTTGCTTTGACGGAAAATCCTAAAAGCGCTTTTACTTAACAACCAAGGCATTTACTACAGAACAACTTAACCGTTGTTTGATACTTCAATGCATCAAAGCTAAATTCTTGTTTCTGGAGTCTTGATCACAGACTCCCAATCAATAGCTTGAATGGCTGTTAGGGCAATTATACCAGATACTTCCAAGACTTTCCGGAAACTTTATACAGAATTATTGATTAGAACGTGCTAGTCAATGGTCTGTGGTCAACTGTTTGTTGTTACTTGCCATGATTACCACTAGGTTTGCTTGTTTTCCGCTAGCCGATTTGAGATCACATCCAGGAATTTATCCACATTAAATGGCTTCAGAATATAGTCATGAATGCCTAGTTCTCTGATCTTCTGAATATTGCTGCGATCTGCACTAGCTGTAAGAAACATAAAAGGAATTTTGGCTGTGGCTGGATCTTGTCGTAGTGCCTCCAATACCCCATATCCATCTAGTTCAGGCATCATTACATCACACAGAATCAAATCTGGCGGTTCTTTTTGAACCAACTGTACACCTTCAACACCATTTTCAGCACCCAAAGCGTCAAACCCTTCAATTTCAAGGAGTTCGATCAGATTTTCTCGAATAAAAATCTCGTCCTCAATTACCAAGATTTTATTCATTATTATCCTGTTGAACCTAACTGTTAAAACTTATATCTTATCAGAACCTTATAATAAAATCCAATTATACGGCATAGTTGGTACATTAGCCCCATGGGATACTATTGGGTGTAGCCCAAGTTTGATCGACAGCCCAACCAAATGAAAAGATATACATGAAACGATATGTTAGTGTACTCCAGTTGTTCTGGAGTACGGCCCTCACTGCTGAACTGGAATATCGGCTAAATTTTGCGATCGCTACCTTGAGCAGCCTAGGAAACCTGGCTGGTAGCCTATTTGGTCTATTCTTGTTTTACCGCACTGGCTACACCTTTTCTGGCTGGAATTGGGAAGAAGCGCTGGTCATACTAGGCATATTCACATTACTGCAGGGATTTTCTGGCACATTCCTGATTCCCAATCTCAACCGGATTGTGGATCACGTCGAGCAAGGAACCCTCGATTTTATCCTACTCAAGCCCATTAGTTCTCAGTTCTGGCTGTCTTGGCGAAGTGTCAGCCCTTGGGGGTTACCAGACTTAATCTTCTCAATTATAGTAATAGCCTACGCTGGTACACGCCTAGACTTAGATATCAGCAACTATCTGTTAAGTGTAGTGCCATTGTGTTTTGGGTTGACTAGCCTCTACAGCATCTGGTTTATGCTAGGAGCAACGAGCATTTGGTTTGTCAAAATCTACAATGTCACCGCTGTTCTGCGCAGTATGCTAGAAGCTGGTCGGTATCCCATTGTAGCTTATCCGGCTAGCTATCGGTTCTTCTTTACCTTTGTAGTGCCAGTGGCGTTCCTGACTACAGTCCCAGCAGAAGTGATGTTGAATCGCAGTGATACCTTTTGGGTAGTAGGTTCCGGTATTCTAGCCCTAGGATTGCTGTTTGCTTCTGGGATCTTTTGGCAGTTTGCCCTGCGTTTTTATACCAGTGCTTCTAGTTAGCTTGATTCTTGCGAATCTTGCTCAAAATATAGAATAATTTTCGTTTTAAATTGCTCTATGTGCTCTACAATTTTATTCTTCCTAACAATCTCTTCTATATCACTGGTAAAATCATCCTTTGCGTTGATTAGATAGGCTGTATCCACAAATCCGATAATGAAAGATAGAATACCCTGTCCAGGTTTAAATGAGTAACTGATGATTTCAGAATTCATTGTTATTTCATTTTGAAACTTTTTTAAAGATTGATTAGGATTATTAATATAATTAATTTTATAATAAATACGATAAGAAATACGACCTCTATAAGTTCTTTGCAAGCCTATTGTTTTTTCCCTTTTTATCCATTTTACGTCTTTGAGTAATATATGTAATTCATTCAGATCCACTGAGCTTTTTATAAACCCAACCTTTGATTCATCTATCCCAACTTTATTGTAATCAGTATTTTTTAGTTTTTCCCCTTTAAAAAAATCTTTGCTAAGATAATTAATGCCAGAACTATTTATCGTTATTTCTTTGGTTGGAATAACATAAAATAAAATTGCTTCTAGCAGCATAACTATCACTATAAAGCTAATTAATGATCTTGCTTTCAAATTTATATTTAATTTATTAAATAAATACAAAATCACTAATTAATTAATAAAGAAACAATTCGATAATAGCCTTATATTGCTTAACTGCTATTTTATCGATCACAAAATAGTGAGTTACTAAAGCTAAAATAACAGTAGTTAAAAGACCACCTACAATCCCTAAAAAAATATTTTCTATATATCCTTGAAAACGTTGATACATAGCTAGTTAATAATATATAGCGTTTCTCGCAGTTATGAGGTACAGTCTTCTTTGACGTTGATTCCCTGTGTTGATGCAGGGCATCGCTATTCCCTATTCCCTATTCCCTATTCTCTCTTCCCTGTTCCCTGTTCCCTGTTCCCTGTTCCCTAAAATCCAGAAATTTTGTACCTCATAGCTATGATAATTGCTATAGATTAATGATTGGTAATCAGGGTAAACGGATCTAAATTAGATTAGATTGAAAAATTGTATATTTTTTTTCTGTTGGAATGGATGTAATGGTATTTTTAAATTAAAGTAAAGTAATGAAGCGATGTCGCCCTATCAATACTGCTCTAATAAACTATTTTTTGATTAGAGAAATTTCTGTAGGAATTGTGATAATTTTTGTTCCCTGTTCCGATGATCCGCTGTTCCCTGCTCCCTGTTATCTTTCCTCTAGTTGCAAGGGCAAAGCATCGGGTCTATGATCTAATAAAATCAAAAGAAATCATGGTCGCCCAAATGCTTTGCCCCTCAATCATTAATAAGGTTTTTTAGCGGTTTTTAGCCTAATGAGCTACACAGAATTTTTTCCCTGTTCCCTAAAACCAGGAAATCTGTACCTCACAAAACTTAAAAACGCTATACTACCCTTATGAACTCAATCCCATCCAATCGGTGTGGAAGAACTCACCCCTGGGTTTATCCAGGCGCTCGTAGGTATGAGCACCAAAGTAGTCGCGCTGTGCTTGGGTCAGGTTTTGGGGTAAGCGATCGCGTCGGTAACTGTCGAAATAATCTAGGGATGCACTAAAAGCAGGGACTGGAATCCCTAATTTGTTTGATACCGCTAGCACTTCTCGCCAACCATCCT
>NZ_JAAHHU010001090.1:0-1696 GCF_010672095.1 Moorena sp. SIO3I6
CCCGCAACAGTACCTAACAAAGGTGACGCTATTTTCGATAGTTCCAAACCAGCTAAAAAGGAGAATGGTTCCATAATTTATAGGTAATTATGTTCGATGCTATTAATTATAGCAATTTAGGGAGCAGAGAGCAGGGTTTTTTGCGTGGGTTTGGATCCCCCTAAATCCCCCTTAATAAGGGGGACTTTCCAGATAGATTTCCAGACTCCCCCCAATAATCAGGCTTTTGAGATAGATTTCCCGACTTCTTACAATAATCAGGTTTGGATCCCCCTAAATCCCCCTTAATAAGGGGGACTTTCTTAATTTATAAATTTAGGGGGTGGGTTTTGATACCCCTAAATCCCCCGAGCAATCCCTCGCTCGGGGGACTTTTGAGATAGATTTCCGACTCCCCCCTTTGATAAGGGGGGCTGGGGGGGATCGAGCAAATAAATAGGATAGAAAGGGATGGTATCTAGGAGCCGCTACGCAAACCGACTCCCCCAAGCTAAGACCATTACCCTAATTCCTAATACCTAAAAAAACGATATAGCATTTCTAGGATTTATGAGGTACGCTTTTAAACCTCAAAGTCCCCCTTATTAAGGGGGATTTAGGGGGATCCCTACCTCATGGCATAGAAAATTGCTATAAAATCGTTAACTTATTGAATTTTGAAACAGTTCTAAGTTGTGTTAGGGGGAAGCTCACTGCTGATCCGAACGCACACTGCTTCAAAATTATGCAATACTTCATCATTGGTAAATCGAATTACTTTTAATCCATAACCTTCAAGAATCTGGCTTCTTTCTTGATCATAAGCTTGGCCAGCTTCTGTATAATGAGACTCTCCATCAACTTCAATCACTAATTTTAAAGCAGCGCAATAAAAGTCAACAATAAAATTCCCTATCGGTCTTTGTCGCAAGACTCTAAACTGAAAATTTTTTAAATAGTCAGACCACAGCTTTTTCTCGGCTGGTGTCATAGTTTTTCTTAATTCTTTAGCTCTGCTTACTAAATTGGAGTTATAAGGCAGATGAAATTGTTTTTGTTGGCGATCGCACATTTTACAAGAATTGAGCTTGTGGTTTTTGCCGTGGGTTTTGATCCCCCTAAATCCCCCTTAATAAGGGGGACTTTTTAGATAGATTGGCGGACTTATTACAATAATCAGCCTTTCTATATAGGTTTCCGAGCTCCCCCCTTTGATAAGGGGGGCTGGGGGGGATCCAGCAAGTCAATGGCATAGAAAGAGATGGTATCTAGGAGCCGCTACGGGAACCCATAAATATCTTATCAATTTAAATACTATCCCAAGATTACGATCTAAACTTAAATACTATCGCAAAATTAACCTTTAAAATTAAATGTAATGCTCTGATGCACTAAGGGATTTGCCGTAGGCTATGCTACGCGATCGCTAATACAAAATTAAGCAAAAAAAAATTATTATATACCCCCTTTTGCAAAAAAAATCAAAAATTACTTGACAAATTAAATAATTATTTATTACCATAAAAATGTCACCAATACAACAACAAAAAACATTATGGACATCGAAAACTTTCTCCCAAATTTCGAGTATAACCCCAACAATCCTAATCTCCCTGACTCATTTGGCAAACCCCAGCCAGGACGGAAGCAAATCAAACATATATTGATCGGTTCTCCCAAAATTGTGCGGGTCACAATCTATAGCCTTTATAGCCGT
>NZ_JAAHHU010001091.1:0-1694 GCF_010672095.1 Moorena sp. SIO3I6
TTAACTATTGGTGTTATGGCCTCGTCTATGGGCGAGCGGGGTGCTGACAAAGTAGGAGAACAAAAAAAGCTCTGGTTGCTGTATTGACCTGGAGTCTTTGCTGTAACTGAGTTTAGTAAGGGGTAATTGGTCAATGATAATCATTGATACTCATACCAATACCATTAATTACGTTACAGACCGCAACTTTAGGTTAATTTTTGTTCTTGACTAACCTTTACAAGTATTATAAAGCCTTAATTATATTAAGCTACATTTTACGAAAGTAAACAATTAGGTCAAGGATTATAAAGCAATTCTAAATTGGGTCAGGTACTTAGGCTCTGGTTGTTAGGGAGTAGGGAGCTTCGGAGTAGGGAGCAGCGCAGCCATTGGGGAGCCAGGGCCTTCATGATGGGTTCCCCTCCATGAGCGAGTCCATCAAGATTGGATAAGAAAATTGAATGTACTTGATAACTATGACAAATGCTATAAAGGTTGAGACTGGCTTCTCACCCCTTTAGCCCTACAATTAAACCAATACAACGAAAGCCCGACAACCGAGACTTCTGGAGCTAACACGTTTGAGAGACTAGAGCCTATTAACCGATAACTAAGCACATAACCTACCCTGCACTGGACACTAAAGGTGAATAACTCATTAACCTGCCCTACACTGAAAGTCAATGGGGAATAACCAAATAACTTTCATACCTAGGATCGATTGCTGAGTTCTTCACATTTTGTTACAAATGTAGAAGTAACTCTCGCAGGATGCAAGATGGTTATGTTAGGTGGCTTCACCGGTACAAATAATTCTGGCACCGACTGGGGTGAACAACTGCTCAATACAGTTGCCAGCAAGACCATTCGCCACCTGTTTACCACAAGCGAATCGGTAGATGTTTCTGTGCGCTGCTATCCCTCTAGCAAGTTGCTACAAGGTAGTATCGATAGCTTCAAAATGAGTGGTCGTGGTTTAGTGATTCGTCGGGAATTCCGCACAGAGGAGATGTCCTTTGAAACTGATGCTGTTTCTCTGGATTTCAGCTCAGTGCTTCAGGGTAAGATTTCTCTGAAGCAACCTACTCAAGCGATCGCTCAAGTTATTCTGACTGAAGCTGACATCAACCAATCCTTTAAAGCACAACTAGTAAGAAAGCGGCTGGAAAACCTTTCTACACCAGGGTTAACCGCACTATCTGGTGGTGCTCCGGTTTCCTTTACCGAGGTGCAAGTTCAGCTGCAACCGAACAATGGTCTACGGTTATTTGCTAAGGCTGACCTACCCAATTACGGCATAGTACCGATTAGTATGACATCTACCATCGGAGTAGAGCGACGACGGCGGATTTTGTTTAAAGACTCCCAGTTTCAACCTAATGAAATACCAGAGTCGTTACAAGAGATATCTAAAACTTTGACAATAGCCCTGGATGAGATCTTGAACAATATGGTGGATCTAGACCGCTTCAACCTTGATGGTGTCACTATGCGCATCAATCGTCTAGAGACCCAAGGGAAAAAGCTAGTTTTCAGTGGCTACGCCCAAATCGATCACATCCCGAATAATCCTTGACCGGTCAGCGGTCAGGGGTCAGCAGTCAGCGGTCAGCAGTCAGCGGTCAGCAGTCAGCGGTCAGCAGTCAGCGGTGCGCGTAGCGCTAATCGCTGATAGCACCTCAATTAGCCCATAAACTGATAGCTGATAGCTG
>NZ_JAAHHU010001092.1:0-1692 GCF_010672095.1 Moorena sp. SIO3I6
TGGTATGGTTTAGCTATCATTTTTGCTAGATAGGTCAGCATGACTATATTTGACCTATCTTTTTTTTCCTTCATCTGCTGTATCCCTTGCTACACAATGGCTATACCCGCTCTGTCCCCCCGTTAGTAGCGGCACAACTGTTTTTAAGTAGCGCACCAGGCGCGATCGCACAGCCCATTGGCCCTTGTGTACTAAATCTGGCTGATATTGCTGTGCCCTGTACTCGCGACATCAATCCTTGTGGCAATCCTAGCTTTTGCCAGTGCCCGCCTCCATATTCCTATGATGCATCTGTCGGCAAGTGCATCATCGAAGACATTCGTTTGGCAGACGGTCCTGGAGAACCTGTTGAGGGCAAGTTTTCAATCCCACCTCAGGGTATTTGCACAGCAGACATCAATGTGTGTGGCTATCCGAGCATTTGCCAATGTCCTGGGGGAACCGAATACAGTGATTTGACTGGTTCTTGCGTAATACCCTTGCCATACTAGAACCTGAATCTGTTAGTAATTCTATCAAGTTCCAGGTGATCACAAGTTAGATAATATCACAATTAACAGTAGAGGGCTCACTTTCAACAGTCAACCCTCTACTGAATAGATTTAGCCAGTTTTGTCAAAATTAGTAATTAATTAAAAATCCTATTACCCTTGATTTTTAATTAACATTACGTCTATAATATTTACCGCCGTTTCTTCTGATATCTCTAAAGCATGATAAAGCTCGTTCAAAAACTCTTCTTCATCATCGGTAATTTCTCCATCTGCTAAGATAATATCAGTGGCGATCGCAAAGGCTGTTCCTTGTAGTTCATGGGGGAGTGATTTCAGGGCTCCACTAAGAAGAGGATCAGAACCTTGCCGCTGCAGGAGCATCAAAAGTCGTTCAAACATTCTTGCCATTACATCAGCTGAGTAGCTCCTAAACAGCTGCATTCGAGATAAGGCAGTAATAATGGCTTGAACCTCAGAATTAGTCGCGTATCCGTCAGCAGCACCAGCAGTTAATGCGATCGCAGCAAAGGCTTCAGCTGGTCCGAGTGTTATTTGGCTGTGTTGACGACTAATTGAAATTTTGTCAAACAGACCCATTGTTGTTGTCTCTTGGAAAAGTACCTTAGTTAATACCAAGATGACATTAGTGACCGCAAACGGAATTAGTGGAAATACTGAACTTGTGAGTAGACTTTACAAAAGTTTTCTGTTTCACCTCAAGCAGGGCTATAGTTAATCTGGTTAATCTGGTTAATCTGAACGATAAACTAGAGTGAATCTCCATCAAGGATAATCACCCCTGTGGCACCAGTAACCCCCGACGTCAACCAGCGAATTCAGGAACTGCGGCGACTGTTGCAAAAAGCTAGTTATGCCTACTACGTCCTGGACAATCCCATCATGGCAGATGCCATCTACGATCAACTCTACCGGGAACTGCAAGAGCTGGAAACAGAGTATCCTGAGTTAGTAACTTCTGATAGTCCAACCCAGCGGGTAGGAGAGAAACCAGCTACTGGTTTTGTTTCCGTGCGCCACAATATCCCACTCTATAGTCTGGATAATGCCTTTAACCTTGAGGAATTTAATCAATGGCAAGAACGATGGCAGCGTCATATTTCTGGTGATATTTCCCAAGACTCAGGACTCAATACTGAATACGTTTGTGAACTCAAAATTGACGGTTCAGCATTAGCAC
>NZ_JAAHHU010001093.1:0-1691 GCF_010672095.1 Moorena sp. SIO3I6
TATCGGTCATCATAGCGTTAATCATACTCATGAGATACAGTCAATTTTCTTACCCCTACTCCCTACTCCCTACTCCCTACTCCCTACTCCCGATTCACTACAGGGAAATTAATAAAACTTAAACAATCAAGTCAACGGATAAGCCTAATTGAGTAGTACGCTGTAGAACTAGAGCGTAAGGTAAATTTTTTTATGGCAGAACTAAAACGTGGTGCAAAAGTTCGGATTAAAAGAAAAGAATCCTACTGGTATGGCGATGTGGGAACTGTGGCTAGTGTAGACAAAAGTGGTATCAAATACCCAGTGATTGTCCGCTTTGATAGGGTAAACTATACTGGCTACAGTGGTAGCGCCTCTGGGGTGAATACCAATAACTATGCAGAGAGTGAAGTGGAAGTAGTTGGTTAACCTAACCAGACTCGGGAATTTGAGTTCCTGCTGTCTGTAGAGTGCTAAGTTAACACGCTTGCACTCACCATTGATCAACTAAAGCACTCAACCGTGCCGGAACTACCAGAAGTTGAAACAATTCGCCTGGGTCTAAATCAAGTGACTACAGGCCAGGAAATCCAGGGTGGAGAGGTGTTACTATCGCGCACCATCGCCCACCCTATTTCTCCGAAAGATTTTTTAGCCCAACTCAAAACTGTCACCATTAGTGATTGGCATCGACGGGGCAAATACCTACTCGCTAAACTAACCAAGTCAGACGCTGATCAGGCCGGTTGGTTAGGTGTTCACCTCCGAATGACTGGTCAACTGCTATGGTTAAGTCAAGACCAGCCTCAGCCAAAACACACGCGAGTGCGATTGTTTTTCCCAAACAACCAGGAGTTAAGGTTTATCGACCAACGCACTTTTGGTCGAATGTGGTGGATTCCGCCATCCCAATTACCAGAAACCATTATCACTGGTTTAAAGCAACTCGGACCAGAACCGTTTTCCCAGGAATTTTCTACAGATTACCTAGTTAGTAAGCTACATCACCGCCAACGCGCGATTAAAACCGCCTTGCTCGATCAATCCCTGGTAGCAGGAATAGGTAATATCTATGCCGATGAAGCATTATTCTTGAGTGGTATTCGACCAGAAACCCTTTGTAAGGATTTGGGCTTAGAGCAGATCGAAAAGCTGAGCATCGCGATTATCCAAGTATTGGAAAAAGCGATTGAGTCTGGTGGTACCACGTTTAGTGATTTTATTAACGTCCAGGGAGTCAATGGCAACTATAAGGGGATTGCCTGGGTTTATGGTCGCACCGGAGAACCCTGTCGTATCTGTAGCACCCCCATCGAGCGAACCAAATTAGTCGGTCGCTCCGCTCACTTTTGTCCGAACTGTCAGCATTGATCCGATTGGGGAGTGTCGGAAGTGTCGGAAGTGTCGGAAGTGTCGTAAGTGTGGGGAGATGGGGAGATGGGGAGATGGGGAGATGGGGAGATGGGGAGATGGGGAGATGGGGAGATGGGGAGATGGGGAGATGGGGAGATTTTTATTAAGGGTAATTATCGGTTCTCATAGTAATAAGGTAAACAAGATTTTATCCGAAGTTCCCGACTCCCGACTCCCGATTCCCAGGGCTTGCGCGTTCACGGTTGTCGGGAAACCCGACCGGGGTCGCACCGCTCCCGATTCCCGATTCCCGATTCCCGATTCCCGACCCGATTCCCAATTCCCTGTTCCGGATTCCC
>NZ_JAAHHU010001094.1:0-1691 GCF_010672095.1 Moorena sp. SIO3I6
CTTTGGAGGAATGGCTGGTATATATCGAGAATGTCCTTAATGACCCAGGCGCTTATGAAGCAGAAATACGGGGCATAGCAAGTTTCGTATTTAGCATATTTGATACTAATGGGGATGAGCAACTGGATTTGGAGGAATACAGACAGGTTTATCGAGCCGCCGGACGTGATTAAAATTTGGCTAATGAGGTATTTAAACGGCTCAATTTCAAGGATGATGACTCCATTACTAAAGAAAAACATATCGAGTTAATTGATCAATTCTTCCGTAGTGAATATCCAGAAGCACCTGGTAATTTTCTCTTTGGTTAAGGGTAGATATAACTGCGTGCATCTCACTAACAAAAAATGAGATGCACCTCCCTATTACCTGTTACCTGTTAGCTTGACTAAAGCAAATTTTACCTTTTTACTATTACCTAAATTCCCAATTCCCAATTCATAATCATGCAGGTGCCAACTAGTTCCTTCGACAAAATCAGTCCCACAGCTTTACTAGTGGCTTATGCCAGACAGTTTACCGATATTCCTTATTCCCAAGAATTGGCACAATTGGTTAATGCTCAAGCTTTCGTGGAGCAGTTACAAAAACAACAGTCCGATAAATCCTTTGAAGTAGCAGTTTTATTTGAAGGTCGGTATAAAGCTATCAATCAAGTGATGGCTCAATTTCAAACAACTCAAATCCTTGAACTAGCCTCCGGCTTGGTGCCACGGGGCATGGTAATGTCTGGTGACCCTTCTACAACTTTTATCGAGAGTGATTTGCCAGGGATGATAACGGGCAAACAGCAACTGGTGAAACAGCTAGTTGGCGTACGCTCAAACTTGCACTTTGTTGGGATTGATGCCACTAGTCAACCCAGCCAATTCCCTCTCGATGTAGATTATCTAGATTCCCAAAAGCCCATTACTGTAGTATGCGAGGGACTACTGCTGTACCTGACATTTAATCAAAAACAGCGGTTGTTTGCTAATGTCCGGGAGTTGCTTCAGGTTTATGGTGGTGTGTGGATAACCCCTGATTTAATCACAAAAGAATATTTGAGTAGGGTACGGGGAAATAGCCCAGCTTGGCAAAAATTGAGCCAGACAGTCAGAGGGATGACAGCCACCTCAGACACAGATACTATCTTTGACAATTTCGATCAGGTTAGGCAGTTTTTAACGGAGCAAGGGTTTCAGCTTCAGGAATATAGTATGCTCAATGTATTAGACCAAGTAACTTGCTTGCAACCCTTGGGGATTAATCCTGCTGTTGCTGAATCTATACTCGCGGATTCATTTGTGTTTGTGCTTACTCCCGATATCGGAAGTTAAATAAGCGCGTTGATCGCAGTAATCAGGTACAGTATTATTTGAGGCTGATTCCCTGAAAACCATCTTGACTATTGCCAATAGCCATGCATGCCTTTTGCCTTAAAAGGATAAGCTTTGTCATCATCAGTATGAAAATGCTATACCAGGGTTGGCTTCAAGGATCACAACTGGAGACTCCATCGGTAAAATTCGCTGCAACTTGAAGTCAGACTGAGCCAAAAGTCTGCTAAACTCTAGCTCAGTCCATTCTTTACCTCCTAAAGATACCATCATTGATATGTCAAACCATTTGGCAGGGTGGAAATCATTACCGGCAGGGAGCATTTCGAGAATGAGAAGCTTACCATGTGGTGTGATGGCTTTTCGGCAACA
>NZ_JAAHHU010001095.1:0-1690 GCF_010672095.1 Moorena sp. SIO3I6
AGAGTCGGAAATCACCCCTGGTTGATAACCAGTGAAAAAATCGATTGACCTATGGCCACGCTACGCGATTGCATAACCAGTATGGGGACGAACGTCTGGTGGGTGAAACCCTAGCACAATATCTGATTTGGGAATCCCTGCAGCGACAAGTTCTTCAGTGATGCCATCTTCGATACCATCCCGTTGAATCCAGATTTTCCCATCAATAATCTGAACATGCGTAATGCAGCCGTGGACTCGACGTTTGCCATCCCAGCCAACAACCATTAGCATAAAATGATTGTTCAGAGTATCAGTAATGGCATAACTTTGGATATCGCCGTGACTGTAACTAATCCGAGCGTAACGCTCTAGAATTTCTCGAATTAATTTGGAATACTCATCTAATCTATCCATTGCACTATTTCTTCTCCTTCTGCATCAAAAATTAGCAAATTCAACTGATTGTTTTCAATAGCAATTCGAGCAATTTTCTCTTGAAAAAAATCTAAGTAAACTGCATTCCGAATCGCTAGATATAATGTTCGATATCGATGGTTGGTTGATTCTTTTAACAAACCTCGATAAAGCACATATTGACCGAGGGCATTTTCTAGGTCTTGTACAGGAGAAGGACGAATAAAACTTTTTACCTCAACTGCAATACGTCGCCGACCTTTTTCTGCTGCAAAAAGTTTCTCCGATCCCATATCTACGTAAACGGTTCGCTCTCCAACAGCTAATGCTAGAGGATCGTTAGTAATCACCCATCCGTCTTTGATCAGAGCCGTTTTAACCGTTTCGTGGTAGATATCTTTTGCCATTAAAAGTAGCTTATTATTGCCATGCTTAAGGCTATATCTATGGTAGCTTAATCACGCTTTAGGCATTGATCACAAGCAGAAATTTTGAATATTGAAATAAAACGTTACACAAACCGGCAGATTTTTACTATAGCGCTTTCTCTCCTAATGAGGTAAACATGATTGTTTACCTATTGCCTATTGCTAGCATGCCTATTGCTAGCATGCCTCTTGCCTCTTGCCTCTTGCCTCTTGCCTCTTGCTAGCATGCCTGTTCCCTATTCCCTATTCCCTGTTCCCTATTCCCTTTTCCCTGCTCCCTGCTCCCTGCTCCCTGCTCCCTCAAAAAATGTACCTCACCAAATTTTAAAAAACGCTATACTGCTCAAGTGCTAGTTAATCCATGGGCAAGTCCCGCAGGAAATAAAAGCAATCACTTTTACTATCCGTGCCCTTGATTCGCCCCAAGTAGCCAGTTAAGGGAGAAGAAAGCTCAATCAATATTTCGTGTAGTTCTGGCTGAGTCAAGGACTCGGGTGGATTGGAGAAGTTATAGGCTCCATCGATCATCTCTACTCCCACCGTGTGATTATCTCTATTGTCAATCAGCTTTTTCACCAGGTGGACAATATGCGATCGCAATTTCAGTTTTTCAGAAACATGATTAATATATTTCTCAACTTCCTGATCAGCTTGACCAGGTATCAAGTAATTCTTTAGTATAATTAAATCAACGGAATTGGGATACTGGCTTTGGAGTTTCACCAGCTTCTCAAGAGTTTCAGGATTAATAATTGCCATACCATGTACAATAGCTGCATCCATAAGTTGTTTAGTCGGCTCACCAGGGCCAATAATTAACTTAGCAGTTTTCTTAAGTAGTTCTTGATTGTTTAAACGTAACGTTC
>NZ_JAAHHU010001096.1:0-1687 GCF_010672095.1 Moorena sp. SIO3I6
TAAAACTAGGTAATCTTGCCGCTAGTGGAGTACGACTATCGTGGAGTACGACTATCAAAGTACCTGTGCTGGGATGATTGACAAGGGTTTACCTGCTATTTTAGCTTAGTGTTTGGCTAGGGGGTTAAAGTTTGCCGAGAAAGCTGAAGTTTCTACCCATGTTTGCCAGACATAGGGTGCAAAGAGAAGATGGTAAAGTGATAGTAGATAAAGAATGACTTTTGCTAGTTTTCTCTACCTGTCTAGGCTACAGTTCCTTAATACGCTTCTTGATCACTATCATTTGGTGCTTGTCCACTGTAGTACTTTTGTCGAATGATTTTAGGCTCTGGTAAATCAAATATGGCAGATGGATTACCTTCAAGAGCAAGATTTTTAGCACTAACGAGCATAGGATCATTTCTATTAACCTGGAACTGTTCAACAGCTTTAGGTTCAAACTGTCCCAAAATCAATAGATAGTTTTTCTGTAATCTTTCTGGTGGTTCAGAGTCAAGAGCATTCTTTACTGCTTTAATATGATCGTTTTGTTTAAAGTTATTATATTTGTGCCCTAGATATAACCAGGTTTCAGTTGCCATCAGCTTTTCTGCAATACTAACTGAACTATCTAAACTAGTAGCAAATTCAACAATCAATTCCCATTCTTGAGCATCGATTTTTGGTAAGAAGCGCATGGCTCTGATTGTAACTGCTTTTAGATATTCAACAGGCTGATCACGGTTTTGATAATGTGTTAGTAAGCTTCTTATTTCAACTAAATAGCCTTGCTTGGCTAGATTCTCCAGCACATTGATGGGATTGCGAATAATCCAAAAAGCTTGGCGCAAAATCTCCATTAAGGTATTAAGTATATCCTCAAGTCCTAAAATAGAAAGCCTATAGAGGGCAAAACGAATATCTCTCTCCAATTGCCGTGTCTGATTTGGATTACTACCATTTAACTCGCACAGTGCTTGCCAGCTATCCTCGAATAAATCAACTAGGTCTTTACGTAAATTATCTCTATTTTTACTCCAAACATTATTAGAAGTAATAAAAGAAGCAGACCACTGACGAATTGCCTGAAAAGATTCATCATCTGGCGGTTGTGTATACTTTAATTCTCCTTCTAATCCAAAAACGTATTTCTGTTTTGCCAAGTCTCGCTCACGGCTTTTGTCATTATACAAATACTTATATATTTTGTGACTTAGATCTGTATCATTTATATAAATTTTGATCTCTCTTAGGCATTGTTGATAATGATGAATATGATGCCACCATAGTTCATCCTTGTAAAAGGCACTCCTAAAAATAGCGCGGTGTTTTGAATTCATTATCCACAGTGGGTTGACCACACAATCAAAGCGATCGCTCAATTCATCTAGACGTTGATCTTGATCAGATTGCTCTAAAAACGAAGAAACCTCGTATATTCTCTCTGTTTTGTTTTCGTTGAGATTTAGTTCTAGCTCTTGTAACTCATCTTTGACAGTATTTTCAATTATATCCATATCTTCTCGGTTGGGAATGACGAAAATCATATCATCTACATAACGATGTAGTTCAACTCTCCATTCATTAGAACTGCCAAATTTGATATCCACTGAAGTTAAATAAATATTTGCATAAAAGGCCGAACCAATATTTCCCTGAGTAATACCCTGAGATCGGAAGAGCGTAGAGAAGGAAAAGAGGGTAGATA
>NZ_JAAHHU010001097.1:0-1686 GCF_010672095.1 Moorena sp. SIO3I6
ATTAGTAACCAGCCTCTTCTTCGTATTCTGGAGCTTTCTTTTTCTCAGGAATGTTGACTCGCGGTGCTTTGTAAGGCTCTGGGGAGCGGTCATCATCCCAGGCATCACCCTCGACTTCGTACTTGTCATAGTCCTGGGTGTTGGTTTTACCATAGGAAGGCTCGGGTGAGCTATAGACTGGCTGCTCGTAGCGCACTGGCTGAGGGGACTCTTTCCGTTCATCGCTCCAGTTATCTTCTTCTAATCTGGCTTCGACATACTTCTTCGGGACTGGTGCTTCTCGTCTGATCGGCTCTAGTTCTGGCTCTTGCCAATCGTCATCCCAGGCATCTTGGGCTCGGTTGGCATTCTCTACTGTCTGAGAGATAGGAGTACGTATTGGAATCCCCGTTCCCAGTTGATTTTCTGGTCTAGCCGTTGGAGTATAGTATGGGTCTTCTGTGTCCTTTTCCCAAGGGGGTCTGCCAATCCCCATACGCTCTAAGACCCCGACGGTTAACTGGATCAGATGCTCTTGAGCTTCCTCAAATACAATTAATCGGTCTGGACCACTGCTGACAATTTCATCAATGGGTAGCTCATAAGTACTAATAACCTGGTCGGGTATTTGGGGTAACCCTATTGATGCAATGATTAGGGCGGAAACGGTGCCATCTTCTACATTGAACTTGAAGCCTCTAACCCGACCTAAGAGTTCACCGGTTTCGGTGATCACTTCGCTGTTAATCAGGGTACTATAGGCATCGACATCAATATCTTCGATAACGTCTTGATCATCTACCAGGATGACATCACCAAATTGCCGAATGCTGCTCAGGAGCATGTACTTTGGCATACCGGCTACTGCCAGAAGGTTATCTCGCAGACCCAGTGCCACAACCTGCCGTCTGTCTATATCTACCAAGAGTTCCTTGACGACTCCGAGGCGCTTACCATTGTCACGGGTAATTACCTGAGTATTTAAGATATCGGAGCGTGGACGAATTTGTTCCGTTGTCATTATATCTCGCTTTTCCTGAGCTATACTCCTGATGGATTAAAAATAAATAATACGTGAGCATTAATACGTGAGCATTCAGCTAAAGGCCTTGGCCGTTGGCCACGCGGGGCGCGTTTGGCCACGCTACGGGAACAGCTTTCAGCTTTCAGCTAAGGTAATGCAACCCTTAGGTTGATCAACAGACTACAGAGGTTATATACAACCTCTGAACATCGGTTTTTTTTTCGTACAGGACGCCCTTCGGACGAGGGGTTCGTGGGTCGGTTCTCTCCAAAATCAATCATGAACGGCTTATAGCTGATGAGCCTTGGGCTGAATGCTTACAATAATAATGGATTTGATGAATGGGATTTTATCTAGTTAACCGTACTTTTGGGTGATAGTTTTAAACCCAATACTTGAGTGTATGCTCCCCTGGCTTGGGTAACACCAATGGTGCGTTGAGCAGACTCAATCATAGGACGGCGTAAGCTTACTACAATAAATTGCGCAAGTTTAGCCTGTTGTTTGATCATTTTAGCTAATCGCTGGACATTTGCCCCGTCCAAAAACATATCGACTTCATCAAAAGCATAAAATGGCGAGGGACGGTAGCGTTGTAGGGCAAAGATAAAGCTAAGGGCTGTGAGGGATTTTTCTCCTCCTGACATAGATGCTAGCCGCCGCACCGGTTTACCTTTGGGGTG
>NZ_JAAHHU010001098.1:0-1685 GCF_010672095.1 Moorena sp. SIO3I6
ATCGCAGCCCCATCAATTTCCTGGTCAATGTCGTCTGTGGGTTGATTGCTTATTGCCATCAGTCCAAGAAGCCTTCTCTCCTGATTGACTGGGCTTTACCACCTGCTGCTTAACCCGTACTGACGTTAAATTAAAGAAACTCTAGCCAATGATAATCAGTCAAATTTCTAATTTCTTCTTTGATTCCACTGAGAATATTACAACGGGAAACCAAAGTTTTTTCCATTCTCTTGGTGCGCATTCCCTAGGTCGGGAAACCCGACCGGGGTCGCACCGCTTCATCAATGGTTTCAAAGTGCTCATTGACCAAGGGCTCATCTACGTGCACACCATAGTCTTTCGGCTGGTTGTAACTCTGGGGAGTAAGCTGGTAAGTATTCCACCATCATGCCTGAGGGAAGATTAACTGTCTTGATGCAATAGCGAGTGGGGGAAACCCCCTGTTCCCTTGCTGCATCGCTTTTTTACTGCGATGCCATCCCGCATTATCTTCTATCAATAAAACTTTTTTTTTCAGAAATACCAGCATCAACGGCAAAGTTTTGATACACTAGATTCAACCATAATGTGTTGACTCTAGGGATTAGATACCACAAAGTTTCTCCAGTTTTTAGTTTGACAAATCCATAGACATATAACCATTCATAGCGATGGCTAACTATTGCCGTTGGTCTTTCCCCTATGGGACTCCACACTTTCCTTAAAATTGGTTTTAATCCCACTCTATGTTCATCGAAAAACCAGACATCTAGATCAGCCAGGGGATATTTTTGTTCTATTTTTTTGACCTTTAAAGGTAAAGTTTGTTTAAATTTTTCTTGTTCATCTTCATCTGCTTTCCTATGTTTGGGTCTGGGACTCTGATCGGAGTATTTGAGCTTTTTTAGGTCAGGACTTACGCACAGACTCCATGGGTAGGGTGGGCAAGGTTTTGCCCACCCTACAGGTAGCTGATGAAAATAGAAGACTATGTCTTGATGCAAAGCGCGAGTGGGGGAAACCCCCTGTTCCCTTGCTGCATCGCTTTTGATTTTATTGCTCCTGATGATATTCGCATCAAAGGAACGCGAGTAGGCATTGAGAATGTTCTGTATGAGTACATTTATCGTAATCGTACTCCAGAAGAAATTCTTAACTGTGTCTTGATGCAAAGCGCGAGTGGGGGAAACCCCCTGTTCCCTTGCTGCATCGCTGGAACAAGTTTATGGCACAATTCTTTACTACTTAAACAACAAAGAAGTTGTCAGCGAATATATCTCTGACTGGCTGGAATGGAGTCATCAGCAACACAAAGCTCAAGAACTCAACCCTCCTCCAGGGATAGTTCGATTACGAAAATTAAAAGCGGAACAAGAAGCGAAGAATAAAGCCTATACTATGACTTAAGCGCAATCATCCCATCATGCCCATACGTCAAACCTTAGACTTACCAGACATCCAACTGTCTTACCTAGAATGGAACCAAGGCCAAACTCCCTTGTTACTCTTACATGGCTTAGCGGACCATGGCCTAGTGTGGTCTAGCCTCGGGGATTACCTTGCCCCAAAGTATCATATTGTTGCTCCAGATCTGCGCGGTCATGGGGAAAGTAGCAAGCCGGATCAAGGCTATACCTTTGATGATCACATCGCCGATTTAGAAGCGTTAATGGATCACCTAGGATGGTCTAGTGCTGATATCCTCG
>NZ_JAAHHU010001099.1:0-1685 GCF_010672095.1 Moorena sp. SIO3I6
AGGAATAGCGATGTGTTTGACTAAAAAAGAAATACTTACTTAGTGTTTAGGGAACAGGGAACAGGGAACAGGGAACAGGGAAAGAGTGGGGAGATGGGGAGATGGGGAGATGGGGAGATGGGGAGATAGGGAGCTGGTTGACTGACAAAAAGTAGAAGTCAATTGCCCCAAGAGTTTGCCAGGAGTAGGATAGAGGGATTGACAAAAGTTGAAGGGAGCCAGCAATCGATGGAGTTGATACCACTCATACTCTAGAAATGCTGTGAAAAAAACTCCCAACTCTACAATGCCTTGAACACCTGCTTAGGTCAAGTCTGCCCTTGGAGCCATCAGGGCCATCTGACGACTTGCCTGTGGATGGTGGCGGCTTTGATACAGACAGGAGTTGTGAATCTGACCCGTTGGATTCCTTACCTGCCTTGTCGAGGTCAGTATGCCCTTGCGTAAGCAAAGACGGGTACGCCGTTGGCTGGATAATGCCCGGATTAATGTGCATCGGTTGTACAAGCCGTTAATTCAAGCAGCCTTAGAAGACTCGAAAGAGGAATGTATCTATTTAAGTCATTACACTTCTCTATTCTGGGATGAATATTGCCTGATCAGGTTGGCAGTAGTGTATCGAGGTCGTGCCTTGCCTGTGGAAGGCGCGAGTGATAGAGCATATAGCGTGCATCAGTCTCATTTGTTGATTACCGTGAGATGCTCCAGCAAGCAGTTGAGCGGCTGCCTTTTGGTGTCAAGGTTGTCTTACTGGCAGATAGGGGCTAAGCCCTAAGCAGATTTAATGAGAGCGGCAACAGCCCAATGGGGAAGGCAAATCCGAATTCGCCTCAAGAAAGATGCCTGGATTTGGCGGCAGGGCAAAGGCTGGTCTCAGTTGCAAGACTTTCACTTCAAGCCAGGTGAAGCCCTATGCTAACACCCGTTCAAGTTGCACAAACAGCAGTGGCTTGGCCCGGTTCACATCATCTTTGGTCGCAACAATGTCAAGGTCGTGTTCTGGGGGATTGTAAGTGATCAGAAGACTACTCTACAGACTTTTCAGGAATACGGCTTACGCTTTAACATTGAGGAAGCTTTTTTGGATGACCAGTCCAATGGCTGGAATATCCAGAAATCTGAGCTGCGTTCTGTATGTGCCTTATCCCGTCTCTGGAATATTGCTGGCAGTCGCTACCCTTTATGTTACGGATCTTGGAGTTGAAGTTGTTGACACTGGCAGACGGCGATGGGTTGACACTCATTGGTTTCGAGGCAACAGTTATTTCCGTATTGGCTGCGAATGGGTCAGAACTGCCCTAGAAAATGGCTGGCAACTCATCCGTCGAGTTCGATTCATCAGCCACCTCGACCCAGAGCTAGCTAAGGCATCACGCAAGCAACAGGAAAAACGACTCTATCGCCTAGAGTTTAAGGTACTGACTTACCAATATGCACCTAAATAAGTTTTGTCAGTCAACCAGCCTCAAAGCTCGCCTATGATGGTTCAGGTACGGTTAAGCGTGATTCAAGAAATTATGCTCTAGCCACTTTTCCTTCAGGTAAGCGCTTCAATGCCGACTTAAACGGTGCTTACAATATCGGGGCTAGGGGGGCACTTAAACTCGTTCGCAGAAATGGCAACGAGGATCGTTCCAGTAAAAATTCTGGACGATCGCCTAGAAGCTGGGCGTGCCTGTGTGATC